>JAQBZY010000106.1 GCA_027620395.1 Pseudomonadota bacterium | reverse complement strand
CCAACAGGAAATCCGGGCGGCTTTTATAGCGCGAGCCACTGTTGGCGACAGCCAAGCGCATGCCGGCGATCGGTTTGAGTTCGGGAAATCCGGTCGGGGCGAGCGGTGAACGCGGCGGCATGGCGGACCTCAGTTCGTCTTCTTGCTGCCGTCGAGACTGAAGCGTTCGATCTTCGCCGCCGCCCGCAAATTCTCGATATATGCCGATCCAATTTCCTGGGCTGCTTCGGTGCGAAGTTGATCGACGGTTTCCTCGAAGCTCGGCGCCTTGGTCTCACGGCGCTCCTCGAGCTTGATCACGTGATAGCCGAACTGCGTTTTGACCGGAGCCGCCGAATATTTGCCCGGCGCCAACGTTAAGGCCGCCTTCTCGAATTCCGGCACCATCTGGCCCTTGCCGAAAAATCCGAGATCGCCGCCGCTCGGACCGGACGGACCGGTCGATTTTTTCTTCGCCAATTCGACAAAATCGGCGCCGCCGTCCAACAGCTTGATCACCGCCTTGGCCTCATCCTCGGTCTTGACCAGGATATGGCGGGCGTGCATTTCCTCGCCGCCGCCGGCCTTGGCCTTATCTTTGTAACGATTGCGGAGAACATCGTCGGTCAATGCCGCGTCGATCATCTTGCGCACGGCGTAACGTTCAAGGATTTGCTCCTCGACCCGCGCCAAGCGGCGCTTGAATTCAAGATCGTTTTGCAGCTTCTTGGCGCGGGCGTCGGCAGCGACCAGCTTGCTGTCGATCATGCTGTCCAGAAGCAACGGATAAATCTGTTCGAACGGTACCGATTGATACTGCTCAGGGAGCCCTTCGCGGGCCTGGTCGATATCCGATTTCATGAGCTTGGCGCCGTTGATGATGGCGACCACCGGATCGTCGGCGAAGGCAGCAGCGGGAACAATCAGCAATAAGGCGGTCACGGCCGCGGCCCGGGATATCTTAAGCATGGTGGTCTCCACATATTCTACGCTGGCCGAATCCGGCGCAAATTTGCGCCCGATTAAGCACGCTCCACCCAACTGAGCAAGGGCCGGCCGAATCGAGGCCACCGACTTATCCCCAAATATTTCTGATTACAAACCGTAACATTTTGAAAATAAACGATTCTCAAATGACGGGAAGTTGTCAGGTATGGTTGATATACGACACGGGCTTGATAAAACAATTGTTCAGCGGCATTGAATATCTAGTCACCCGGTGCAAGCCGAAAAGAAAAAATAAGAGGGCACAAGAAATGGAATACTTTAAGGACCACGAAGTCATCAAGTTGGCGGTTTTGGTCGGCGCGTTTGTCATCGGCGTCGCCATTTGCCTGTTCATTGTGATCAAGGAATCCGCAGAGATGGGCCGTCGCCGCAAGGAAAAGCAGTTGGCGCAGCAGTCGCAAGGCGGCCAGCCGCGCCCGCAACAAAGTGGCAGAAAAAGCGCGCACGCCTAGCGCCAACCGCCGCGATCCGACCCACGGTTGCAACCCATCCATTGATGGGTTGCGCGCTTTTCGCGGGCGGGCGGCGGGCAAGCGGCAGCCAAGCGGCTCCGCCAAGCCAACACCCTAAGCTGCACTACGTCGACTGAGTTCAGGCGACCCGGTCCCTGGGTTCCTTGCCGGCGAAGACGGCGTCCAGATTGTCGAGCGCATGGCAGCACAATTTTAGATTATTTAGCGGAAAAAGTTACAACCGCCGCTCCGAAATTGATTTGGACGAAGATAACGACGCCGACGGCAATGACCACGGCGGAAAGTAGGAGAGGCCGCCAAGCGGGTGCCAGTGCCGGTACCTGATGGGTTTGATCGCTCAACGTTTCTTTAGAACCAGTGACCATCGCTTTAATCAGCCGCTCACCAGTCAGCACCTGTTCGACGATCACCCCCGTGATGTGTAGCGCGACCAATACCTGCATTATGCTGCCGAGCGCCTCATGTACGCCTTCGAGCCAAGAAAGATGCGCGGCGACCATAAATATGCCGGTCATCGCCGTGATCGCGAGCACGATCAACATGGCGAAGACCATCAGACCGCCAAGCGGATTGTGCCCGACGTAACGCGCCGGCCTCAGGCGTAGGACCGACAGACCGTAACTTTTGATCTCAGCCCATGAGTAAGCAAAATCGGAAAAGCGGGAATGCTTGCTGCCGACGACGCCTAGGCCGGCGCGGAACATGACCAGCATGAAAACCATATAACCGGCGTAAGCGTGAATAATGAATGCTAAGCCTTCATCGTCGCCGGAAAAAAAGCACACGAATACCAACACCGCCAACAACCAGTGAAATGCTCGCGTCGCAAAATCCCAGACCTCAACCGACCTCATCGGCGAATTCCCTCCTTGCCGCCAAATTCGACCCGACCCTATGGGCGAAGCACTGACTTCTCGTTACGCGACCCGGTCCCTAGGTTCCTTGCCGGCGAAGAAGGCGTCCAGATTGTCGAGCGCCCTATAACCCATGGCATCCCGGGTATCGAATGTCGCCGAGCCAATGTGCGGCAGCATGAAGATGTTGTCGAGTTCGGCCAAGGCCGGATTGCCGCCCGGTTCGGTGTTGAAGACATCGAGGCCGGCCGCGAAAAGTTTCCCCGATTTGAGGGCGCCGATCAGCGCCGCCTCGTCAATCAGCGCGCCGCGCGCGGTGTTGACCAGAATCGCGCCGTCCCTCATTTGCCGGAACCTATCAGCGTTCATTAGGCCACGGGTTTCCGGCGTCGTTGGGCAGTGCAGTGAGACAACGTCGACCGCCGGCAACAGAGAATCGAGGCTGGCATGGTAGGTGGCGCCGAGCGCCTTTTCCTGGTCTTCCGAAAGACGGTTGCGGTTGTAGTAATGAACCTCCATGTCGAAGGCTCGCGCCCGCGCCGCCATCACGAGACCGACCCGGCCCATGCCGACAATACCGATCCGCTTGCCGGTGATCTGAACGCCGACCATGAAATCCGGCGACCAGACTTTCCAGCGTCCGTCGCGCACCATCCGATCGCCTTCGCTAGCGCGCCGGGCCGCGCCAAAAAGACACAGCATGGCTATTTCCGCCGTGGCGTCGGAAAGAACGTCCGGCGTGTTGGTGACGACGATGCCGCGCGACTTGCAGGCCGCCGTGTCGACGTGATCGTAGCCGACGGAATAATTGGCGATAATCCGCACACTTTCCGGCAACCGGGCCACGACTTCGGCCGAGAAAATCTCGGAGTGGCACGGCAGCGCGCCGTCGGCCCCTTGCAGAAGCGCCAACCATTCGTCCGTCGAATACAGCCGGTCTTCGGCATTCAGTCGGGCGTCGTAGTCGCGCTTGAGCCGAGCCTCGACGGCCTTAGGTAGTTTGCGGCCAACGGCAATAACGGGCTTTTTTGACATTCGATGCTCCCTCGCTCAGTCCCTTGTTGCCTGGGCCCTATAGCACACTGCCGGGCTTCGCCAAACCCTTGCCAGAGGCCCCTATGGCCGTCATGTTGCGCATGCACAACGCTACTTTAGCGGCAGGAGAGACTTAAATGAGCTTCACCATCGTCGAGCAAGCGCCGGCGCGCCTCAACCGCAGCGAATTGGCGGTTCCCGGCTCCAATACGAAGTTTCTGGAACGAGCCGCGCAGGGCAGCGCCGACATGGTGTTTCTCGATCTAGAGGATGCCGTCGCGCCGGACGACAAGCCGCAGGCCAGAAAGAACATCATCCAAGCTCTCAACGACTTGGATTGGTCCGGCAAGACGGTATCGGTCCGGATCAATGGCCTCGACACCCATTATTGTTACCGCGATGTCGTCGATATCGTCGAACAGGCCGGCGACAAGATCGATCTGATCATGATTCCGAAAGCCGGCACCGCGGCTGACATCTACGCTATCGACATGCTGGTGACCCAGATCGAGGCCGCCAAGGGATTCAAGAAGCGGATCGGCTTCGAGATGATCATCGAAACCGCGCTTGGCATGATGAACGTCGATGCCATCGCCGCCGCGTCGCCCCGAAACGAATCCTTGCACTTCGGCGTCGCCGACTACGCCGCGTCGACCAAGGCCCGGACCACCAATATCGGCGGACCGAACGCCGACTACGCGGTGTTGACCGATCCCGATGCGGACGGTAAGCGCGAGGTGCATTGGGGCGACATGTGGCACTATCCGATCACCCGAATGGTTATCGCCGCCCGGGCGCACGGACTGAGGCCCATCGACGGCCCTTTCGGCGACATCAAGGACCCGGATGGCTATGTCGCCCAAGCCAGGCGGGCCGCGGTCCTAGGCTGCGAGGGCAAGTGGGCGATCCACCCGACGCAGGTCGATCTCGCGAATGAGGTGTTCAGTCCTTCCGAGAAAGAAGTTACCAAGGCAAAGGCAATCCTCGACGCCATGCGGAAAGCGCACGCGGAAGGGCGCGGCGCCGTCACTTTGGATGGCAAATTGATCGATAATGCGTCAATCAAGCAAGCGCATGTCCTGGTCGATCTCGCCCTGCAACTGGCGACGGTGAAAGGCTGATTCCCGTTAAGTCGGTGACACGTCCGGGTACGAGGTGGTAGGAAGTCGGGCATGCAAGCCTATCTCGATTTTGAAAAGCCGATTGCCGATCTTGAAAGCAAGATTGAGGAACTGCGGCACCTGTCCAGCGAAGGCGAGGTTAACATCGCCGACGAGGTCGCCAAGCTGCACGACAAGGTCGAGCGCCTGCTCAATCAAACCTACGGCAAGCTGACACCTTGGCAGAAGGCGCAGGTGGCAAGGCATCAAAACCGGCCGCACGCGCTCAGTTACATCCGAGAACTGTTCGATGATTATACGCCGCTCTCGGGCGACCGGGCGTTTGCCGAAGACAGCGCCATCGTCGGCGGCTTGGCGAGGTTTAGGGGCCGGTCCGTGGGCGTCATCGGCAACGAAAAGGGCGACGGCACCGACGGCCGCGTCCGCCATAACTTCGGCATGGCTCGGCCGGAAGGCTACCGCAAGGCGCAACGCCTGATGTCGCTGGCCGACCGATTCCGGCTGCCGTTGATCACCTTGATCGACACACCCGGCGCCTATCCCGGCATCGACGCCGAAGCGCGCGGCCAAGCCGAGGCCATCGCGCGGTCCATCGAAACCTGCATTTCTCTCAAGGTTCCGTTCGTTACCGTCATCATCGGCGAGGGTGGATCGGGCGGCGCGATCGCGCTTGCCGTCGCCGACCGGGTGCTGATGCTCGAGCACGCGATCTATTCGGTGATTTCGCCGGAGGGCTGCGCGTCGATTCTTTGGCGCGACGCCGAACGGGCAGCGGACGCGGCAGCGGCGCTCCGACTGACGGCCCAGGATCTTTTCAAGCTCGGCATCATCGACGCCATCGTCCCCGAACCCCTGGGCGGCGCGCACCGAGAGCCCAAGGCGGCCATGGCCGTTGTCGGACAGGCCATCGAAGACGCGCTTTCCGAACTGACCGGCATGCCGGGTGCGGAGCTACGCTTGAAGCGGCGGCAGAAATTCCTTGGCATGGGTGAAAAGGGACTTGGTTGACATCGATGCCCGCCAACGTATCCCGGCTTGGTTCAGGCCCCTTCCCTTGGCGGCATTTACGGCCCCAGTCATTGCCGCCCCGTCCGGGCGTGGCCTCGTCGGCTTGCTGTTGATCCTGGGCGCCTGGGCGATTTTCGAGGAAGCCCGTGCCGGACGGCTGACGGCGGCGTACCGCTCGCCGGCGACGGTCTGGATCATCGCCATCGCCGGCTTCGGCGCCGTTTCCGCGGCTTGGTCAGTGACCCCCATGAATGCCCTCGACGCGGCTCTGAAATTTTTGGGGGTCGGCGTTGCCGGCATCGGATTCATGGCGGCGGGAAAAAATCTCAACGGCAGCGAGCGGGAGTTGACCGCGACGGCACTTCTGTATGGCCTCGCCGTGGCCGTGGCCGTTCTTTGGGTCGGCACGATGTTAGGGCATCAAACCGGGCGGCCGCTATGGGGCGACGCCGGGCAACATCCGCTCAGGACGCTGTCGCACGCCGAAACCGTGATCGCCGTGTTCACGGTCCCGGCCCTAGC
>JAQBZY010000105.1 GCA_027620395.1 Pseudomonadota bacterium | reverse complement strand
GCCGCATGGCCGCCGTCGTCGACCGCCAGAACGCCAGCGACACGAAGTACCGGCCGATGACGCCGGGCTGCGACGGCATCGCCTTCAAGGCGGCGTGCGATCTGGTGTTCAAGGGGCTGGCGCAGCCGAACGGCTATACCGAGCCGATCCTGCACGCGCGCCGCCTGGAAGTGAAGGCCGCCGGCCGCGGTTAGCCCGTTTCAGAACTGCCCTAAAGATCGAGGATCAGTTTGTCGCCCTTGGCGCGGGAGACGCAGATGCAAAGCGTCTGCGCCGCGTCATGCGCTTCGGCCGGCATCGTCGAATCCAGATGCTCGATGTCGCCTTCGATGTAGCCGACCTCGCAACTGCCGCAGACCCCTTCGGTACAACCGAACTCGGCGGCGATACCGGCCTCTAGAAGCGCATTCAGGATTGTTTTGTCGGCCGGCACGAAGACCGAGCGGCCTGATCGCGCCAGCTCGACCGTGAACCCGGCCGCCGGTGCCGTTGCCGCTATCGGATCGCCGGAGAACCGCTCGAACCGGACCCGGCCCTGGTCCCAGTCTTGCGTGGCGTTCAGAACCGCCTTCAGCATCGGCTCCGGTCCGCAGAAATAGACTTGGGTCGACTGAGATAGACCTTCGATCAATCCCTTGATGTTGAACAGGCCATCGCGGTCGTCCAGGTGACGTGTCAGCGCGTCGCCGAGTCCGAGGCCGGCCAGTACCTCGGTGAACCCGGCGGCGCCGGCATTCCGGGCCAGATAATAGAACCGGAACCGGCGGCCCTTTTCCCGCAACCGCCGTGCCATGGCGATCATCGGCGTGACGCCGATGCCGCCGGCGATCAGCACCGACGCCTCCGCCGCTTCGTCCAAGGGGAAATTGTTGCGGATATCGCCGAGTTCGATTGTGCCGCCTTCTGAAAGATTATCGTGCAGCCAGGCCGAGCCGCCGCGCCCTGACGTTTCACGTTTGACGCCGACCGATATCCAGGCCCCCGCCGGATCCCAATCCCAGGGCGAATATTGTCGGTTCAATCCATTTGGCAAAAATAGATCGACATGACAGCCGGGCGCCATGCCGGCGAGCGGCTGGCCGGCCGGGGCTTGGAAGCGGAAGCTTTTGATCTCGGCGCCAAGCTCGGTGACGGCGGTTATGGTGGCGGTGATCCGTGCCATGGCCGGCGCCTCAGGTGTTGCCGAGAATCATGTCGGCGGCTTTTTCCGCGATCATAATCGCCGGTGCGTTGGTGTTGCCGGAAACCAGCCGCGGCATGACCGAGGCGTCGACGACGCGAAGCCCCTCGACGCCCCTGACCTTGAGGGTCGGATCGACCACCGCGGCATCGTCGATGCCCATCTTGCAGGTGCCGACCGGATGATACAGCGTCGCCCCGGAACGGCGCGCATAATCCAGCATTTCGTCGTCCGTTTGACAGTCGTCGCCGGGGGTCACTTCCATGACCCGGTGCCCGATCAGGGCTTTGGTCGCCATCAACTCGCGGCCGATCTTCATGCCGGCCACCAGCACGCGACGGTCCTTCTCGGCGCTCAGGAAGTTCGGCCGGATCGCCGGTGCCGCCAGCGGACTGTTACTTTCCAAATGAATGCTACCCCGGCTTTCCGGACGCAACTGGCAGGGCCCGATAGTCATGCCGGGAAACTTGTCGAAGATCCGCTTCTTCGGATCTTTGAAGGTGGCATGCACGATGTGATACTGGATGTCGGGCTCGTCGAGGCCGGGGTCGGATTTGACGAAGCCGCCAACGATGCCGGCCGGTAGCGTCAGCGCACCGGTCTTGTGGAAGAAATATTTGGCCACTTCCGCCACCAGCGGCAGGCCGGTCACCGTTTGATTGAGGCTTTGCAATCCCGCGATCTGCCACGTCAGGCGGACGATGTAATGATCCTGCAAATTCTCGCCGACGCCCTTGAGATCGACCAGGGGTTCGATCCCGAATCCCTTGAGGCGCTCTGCCTGGCCGATGCCCGATAGCTCAAGTATCTGCGGCGACTGCACGGCGCCGGCGCACAAAATGACCTCACGCCTGGCCCGCATCCGACGCTCGATGCCGTACTGCTCGAAAGCCACGCCGACGGCCCGCTTGCCCTCGAACATCACCCGTTTGACCTGGGCGTTGCGTTCGATCTTGAGGTTGCGGCGGCGCTTGCGGATCGGGTCGATGTAGGCGGTCTTGGCGCTCATCCGCCGGCCATTCTTTTGCGTCAGTTGGAAATAACTGAACCCTTCCTGCTTGGCGCCGTTGTAATCATGGTGCATCGGATAGCCGAGTTCGCCACCGGCGGCGATGATCTTGTCCAATGCCTCGTAGCGGACCCGGACGTCGGCGACGTTCAAGGGACCGCCTTGGCCATGATATTCGTCGCCGCCGCCTTCGCGGTTTTCGGAGCGGCGGAAATACGGCAACACGTCGGCATAGGACCAGCCCCGGTTACCCAATTGCGCCCAATCGTCGTAGTCGCGGGCCTGACCGCGGACATAGACCATGCCGTTGATCGAACTCGATCCGCCCAAGACCTTGCCGCGCGGGATTGGGATCGGGCGGTTGGCGGTGCCGGGGTCGGGCTTGGTCTCGAACAGCCAGTTGACGCCGGGATCGACCATGGTCTTGATGAAGCCGGCCGGAATGTGGATCCACGGATTTCGATCCTCGCCGCCGGCCTCGATCAGCATCACGGTGGTCGTGGGATTTTCACTCAGCCGGTTGGCCAACGCGCAACCGGCCGAGCCGCCGCCGACGATCAGATAATCGAATTCCATGTTAGCTATTGTCGCCGTCGAGCTTGCGCCCAAGCAGCGATCCTTCTCCTTTGTCCTTGCCGCCGAGATGCGCCGCCGCTTGATAGATGCGGTCGGCCAGACGGGAAAACGGCAGGCTTTGCAGATAAACGGTACCGGTGCCGGACAAATGCGCGAGGAAGATGCCCTCGCCGCCGAAGAGCATCGATTTCAAGCCGCCGGCGAGCTTGATGTCATAGTCGATACCCTTGCTGAAGCCGACCAGGCAGCCGGTGTCGACCAGCAGCGATCCGCCGGCAAGCTGCTTCTTGACGACGGTGCCGCCGGCATGCACGAAGGCTAGCCCATCGCCCTTGAGTTTTTGCAAGATGAACCCTTCGCCGCCAAAAAATCCGGCACCGAGACGCTTGTTGAAGACGATGTCTATTTGCGTGCCAAGGGCGGCGGCGAGGAACGCATCCTTCTGGCAGGTTAACTCGCCGCCGGTTTCTGAAAGTCGAACCGGCACCACTTGGCCGGGGTAGGGCGCGGCGAAGGCGACCCGGGTCTTGCCCGAACCCTTGTTGGTGAAGTGCGTCATGAACAGCGACTCGCCGGTCAGCGCCCGCTTGCCGGCCTCGAACATCTTGCCGAAGATGCCCTGGTTAGCCTTCGAGCCGTCACCCATCTTGGTCTCGAATTCGATGCCGTCCTCCATGTAATTCATGGCGCCGGCCTCGGCGATCACGGTTTCGCCGGGATCGAGAATGATCTCGATGATCTGGATGTCGTTGCCGAACAATTGATATTCGATGTCGTGACTGTCGCCGGCCATGCCGCTCTCCCATTCCCGGATGGCTCACTTTAACGCCGCAATAGGTCTCGGCAAGACCGTAACCGGACCGTGACGACGGCCTTCGACAACCGCCCTGGACATTGCCGCAGCGCCGGGAAATGATCCGACAACCTTGGCCCAGCAATAATTAACGAGACAATCGACATGACTATTAGAAACGGCCGCGAAATTCTGGCCATTCCCGGACCGACGACCATTCCCGATCAGGTATTGCAGGCCATGCACCGGCCGGCAATCGAGATTTATGGCGGCGAGTTGCGCCAAATCACGGATAGCGTGCTCGCCGATCTGCCGAAGATTTTTCGCAGCAAGGGCCGGCCGTACATCTATATCGCCAACGGCCATGGTGGTTGGGAAGCGGCGATCTCGAACGTGCTTTCGAGGGGCGACAAGGTTTTGGTTCTGGAAAGCGGCCGCTTTGCCGTCGGCTGGGGCGAGGCCGGCAAAAGCATGGGAATCGATGTCGAGGTATTGCCCGGCGATTGGCAGTCCGCCGTCGATCCGGCCAAAGTCGAGGCCCGCTTGAGAGCCGACGCCAAGGGCGAGATCAAGGCCGTTTTGGTGGTGCAGATCGATACCGCGTCCAGTTGCGTCAACGACATTCCGGCGATCCGTGTCGCCATGGATGCCGCCGGCCACGGGGCACTCCTGATGGTCGATGCGATCGCGTCCCTGGCCACCATGCCGTTCGAGATGGACGCCTGGGGCATCGATGTCGCGCTGACCGGCTCGCAAAAAGGGCTGATGACGCCACCCGGCCTGGCGCTGCTGTGCGTCAACGGCAAGGCCTTCGACGCGCACGAAAAAGCTGACCTCAGCACGGCCTATTGGGATTGGACCCGGCGCGACGGCAATGAGCACTACCAGAAATATGCCGGCACGCCGCCGTCGCACATGCTGTTCGGGTTGCGGAAAAGCCTTGATATGATTCTGGAAGAGGGATTGGAGAATATCTTTCGTCGGCATGCGCTTTTGGCCGGCGCGGTTCAGGCGGCCGTTGGGCGGTGGCGCGAGGGCGGCGTATTCGACTTCAATGTCCCCGAGCCGGCGGCGCGCTCGGTTTCGGTGACGACGGTGCGGATGAAAGACGGCATCGACCCGGCGCCGCTTTTGAAGTTCTGCCAGGAGCATTGCGGAGTCACCGTCGGCATCGGCATCGGCAATTTGGCCGGCAAGGCATTCCGGATCGCGCACATGGGGCACATCAACGCACCGATGACCATGGGGACTCTGGGGGCACTGGAGATTACCATGCGGGCGCTTGCCTTGCCGCACGGCGCCGGCGGCGTGCAGGCGGCGGCGGAATATCTGGGCAACGCGCTTAAGGTTTGACCGTAACCGATTTCGGAACGCAACTCCGGATTACATCGGCGATTTTATTGAGCGCCGCCAGGCGCGGGTAGCCGGCCCGGTGCACGATTCTGATACCGCGGCCAGCGGCTTTCGCCGGCGGCCTGATGACGAGGCCCGGCCGCTCGCGGCCGCCGAATTCCACCGCCAACGCCGGCAGCAACGTGACGCCCTGGTCGGCGGCGACCAAGCCGATCAGGGTTTCCAGGCTGGTGGCGCGGATGTCGGCGGCGGCGCCGGTGCGCTTAATCCGGCACGCCGACGCGATCTGATCGGCAAGGCAATGCCCATCGGCCAAAAGCAATAGCGTCGCCGGATCGATCCGGCCGATGTCGATGTTCTTTTGCGTCGCCAACGGATGGCCGGCCGGCAATGCGACCTGGAACGGCTCGACATAGAGCGCGATCTCGGCGGCGCTAGCGATTTTCGGCGCCGTCGCGGTGATGGCGGCATCGATGGCGCCATCGGCTAGTCTATGTTCGAGCCCAGCCGTCAAATCCTCGATGATGATCAGATCGAGCTTCGGCAGCGCCTGGACGAGCGCCTTCATCACCAGCGGGAGCAGAAACGGCCCGACGGTCGGAATCATGCCGAGCCGGAGCGGACCGGCGAACGGATCGGCGAAAGCCTTGGCGGTGCGTTCGATGTCGTCGGCGATGACCAGAAGCCGCCTAGCTTTTTCGACGATGTCGCGGCCGACCGGCGTCACGGCGACGCGGCGGTTGGTGCGTTCGAAGATGGCGATGCCGAGATAATCCTCGAGCTTCTTGATCTGACCGCTCAGCGCCGGCTGACCGACGCAGCATTGATCGGCGGCGCGCCCAAAGTGTCCGAGATCGGCGACGGTGACGATATAGCGGAGATCGCGGAGGTTCATGCGCTGGCACCTTCAATCGGTGCCAGCGATCATAAGTTCAAATTTCTTCGTTGAAAATGTAGATGTCAGACTCTCGCTAGATCGCCCGGCGTGTCGATGTCCTTGTGCATGCCCGGATCATCGACGGGAACGGTCTTGACCCGCTCCGGATTGGCGCCCAGCACGTGCCTAGCGCCGTCGTCGCCGGTGAGCGCCCAAAGCGCCTGAAAATGGCGCTTGCCGCACAGCACCGGATGGCCG
>JAQBZY010000104.1 GCA_027620395.1 Pseudomonadota bacterium | reverse complement strand
GTTGACCGACATCTCGGCGATCGGCAGGTAGATTTGCATCGGCTGGGCTCAGGGCCGAAAGGGCGGACGCGGCGAAGACATGACACTGCCTCGCGGTATCGATCCAGGAAGGCGGCGGGTTTGGCGCCGTAGGCGCCGGATCGCGACATTAGCGCCGAATCGGTGGCGCGCCAATGCCTTGCGGCAACTTTTCGGGACTTCGCGGTAAAAAATCGTCGCGATCGTTACCGGAGTCACGGCCGCAGGAAGCCGACGACGTCGTAGACCTCGTCCAGGATCGGCGCGGCGACGGCGCGCGCCCGCTCGGCGCCCTCGCGCAAGACGGCGTCGACCGTGCCGGGATCCGCGGCCAGGCGCGTCATCTCCTGGCCGATCGGGCCGAGGGCGGCGACCGCGAGGTCGGTGAGGACCGCCTTGAAGTGGGAGAACTGGGCGCCGGCGAATTCCTCGAGCACGGCGGCCATCGGCTTGTCGGCCAGCGCGGCGTAGATGCCGAGCAGGTTGTAGGCCTCCGGCCGCGCTTGGCGCGCCGCCTCGGGCACCGCACCGGCGTCCAACGCGTCCGGGCCGGGCAGCAGGTCCGGATCGCTGGTCGCCTTGCGCACCTTCTTGGCGATGTCGTCGGGCCCGTCGGTCATGTTGATCCGGGTCATGTCCGAGGGCTCCGACTTGCTCATCTTCCTGGTCCCGTCGCGCAGCGACATGACCCGGGTCGCGGCGCCGAGGATCAGCGGCTGCGGAATCGGAAACACCTCGACCCCGAAGTCGTTGTTGAACTTCTGCGCGATGTCGCGGGTCAGCTCCAGGTGCTGCTTCTGATCCTCGCCGACCGGCACGTGCGTGCCCTTGTACAAAAGAATGTCCGCCGCCATCAGGTTCGGATAGGCATAAAGCCCGACCGAGGCGCGCTCCTTGTCCTTGCCCGCCTTTTCCTTGAACTGGGTCATCCGGTCGAGCCAGCCCAGGCGCGCGACGCAGTTGAATATCCATGCCAGCTCGGCGTGACCGGATACCTGGCTCTGATTGAAGACGATGTGCTTCGACGCGTCGATGCCGGACGCGATCATCGCCGCCGCCACTTCCCGGGTCGAGGCGCGGAGCTGCGCCGGATCCTGCCACACAGTGATCGCGTGCAAATCGACGACGCAAAACAGGCATTCGTAATCCCGTTGCAGACTGACCCAATTGCGGATTGCGCCCAGATAATTGCCGAGATGGAGATTGCCGGTCGGCTGGACGCCGGAAAAGATGCGGTTCATGCGCGTGGCCCCGATTGCCAGTGGTCTTCGCCTGTGGACGCTGGAGACGGCGGCTCTTATCGCCCGCGCTGGCTGGCCGGTCAAGCTACCCGGTCAAGCCGGCGCGCGTCGGAACGCCGCCTTGAATTCCGCCAATGTCGCCGCGCCGAGCATTCGGGCGGCGGCGGCATAGACCAACCCGCCGCCCACAACCAGCGCCGTCAACCCAATGGCGTCGCCGTGCCGGATGCCTTGCAACCATGCCATCAACACCGATTGCCCGGCATGGAGCGCCACGGCCATGATCGCGGTCGCGGAAACAATGCCAAGGGCGCGGCGGCGGAACCGGGCATCGGTCTGATAATGCCCTCGGCGGGCAAGAATGACGACCAGGACAAGGACATTGATCCAGGCCGAAATCGAAGACGCCAGCGCGATGCCGACGTGTCCCAAGGGCCGCATCAGGATCAGATTGAGCGCAATATTTGCGATCATGGCGATCGCGGCGATGCGGACCGGGGTCACCGTATCTTCGCGGGCGAAGTAGCCCGGCGTAAAGACACGGATCCCGACGTAGGCCGGAAGTCCTGCCGCATATGCGACCAACGCGGCGGCGGTGGCCTGGCTCGCCGTGGCGTCGAAGGCGCCGCGCTCGAACAACGTGACGACGATCGGCTCGGCGATGACCATCAACGCCGCCGCCGGCAACGTCAATAAAAGCGCGAATTCCGTGCCCCGGTTCTGTGCGTCATCGGCGGCATCCACGCGGCCGGCCTCGAGGTGGCGCGAAATCATCGGCAAAAGCGCCGTGCCGACGGCAATGCCGACGACACCCAGGGGCAACTGCACCAAGCGGTCGGCGTAGTACAAATATGAGACCGCGCCTTCGGCGACCAGGGTCGCAAGAATGGTGCCGATCAGCAGATTGATCTGATACAGGCTGGCGCCGAACATCACCGGAACCACCCGCCGGCCAAGTAAGCGAACCCGGTCGGTCAATCTCGGTCTGACGAACCGGATCGGGAACCCGGCCCGCCGGCAGTGGTGCACCAGCCACAGGAATTGAACCGCGCCGGCGACCGCAACGCCCCAAGAAAGCGCCCGGCCGGACATTTCATCGGTACCGCCGAACGTCATTAAGGCCGCGATCAATGTCAGATTAAGCAGCACCGGCGCGGCGGCGGCGGCGGCGAATTTTCCAAGCGCGTTCAGAACCCCCGACTGCAACGAAACCAGTGAAATGAAAAAAAGATACGGAAAGGCTATGCGGGTGAATTCGCCGGCCAGGGCCATTTTCCCCGGCACCGCATCGAAGCCGGGCGCCAAAAACGGCATCAGCCATGGCATCGCCAATTCGATGGCGGCGATGAACACGATCAACAGGACCGCAAGAACACTGAAGGCTTGCTCGGCAAATTCCTTGGCCGCCGCCGCGCCGTCGCTTTCGTAAGCGCGCGAGAACAACGGCACGAAAGCGGCGCTGAACGCACCCTCGGCAAACAGCCGCCGGAACAGGTTCGGAAACCGAAACGCGACCACGAAACAATCGGCCGCCGCGCCGGCGCCAAGATAGTTGGCGATCAAGATGTCGCGGATGAAGCCGAACAGGCGGCTCAGCATGGTCATGCCGCCGATGGCGGAAACGGCCCGCATCAAATTCATGGTGCCGTCATGGCCTCGGAATGTGGCCCGCTCAAGGCGGCGGACAGCGGCCGTCGCCGGTGCACAGTCATTCGGCGGCCTCGGTCTTTGCCGAACGTTCCGGCGCCGGCGCGGGTTCCGGTTTCCGGACCGCATCGAACAGGGCCTCCCGAACGGTGGCGATTTTGTGATCCTGTTCCATTTTCAGTCCGAATATATCCTTCACATAGAACACGTCGACGACGCGCTCGCCATAAGTCGAGATATGGGCGCTGGAAATTTGCAGCCCGGCTTGGGTGATGGCATCGGTTACGTCATGCAGCAACCCGAGCCGGTCGCGTCCGTTGACCTCGATCACCGTATGGGTCCGGCTCGCCTTGTTGTCTATCAGAACCCTGGGCGGCACCGTGAAAACGCTGGTCCGGCTCGGCATTGCCTCGGCCCTGGCTTTCCGAAGTTCGCGGGCCAGCGGCGCGATGCCGGAAAGCGCACGCTCGATCCGTTGACGCAGCCGCTCCAAACGCTCGCCGCCGGTAACCGCCTCCGATTGCGCGTCCTGGACCCAGAAGGTATCGAGCGCCATACCGTTCACCAACGTGATGATCTTGGCGTCGACGATGTTGACGCTGCCAAGCGATAGTGCGCCCGCGACCTTGGCGAACAGACCCGGATGATCGGCTGTATAGAGGATGACTTCGGTCACGTCGTGCGCTTCGTCGGCACTGGCCGAAATCACCAATTGGTCGCCTCGGGCCTCGGCGATCCGGATCAATTCCGCATGCCGTTTTAGGGTTTGGGTGTCGAAGGCGAGCCAATAATTGTCGCGCGCGAGGTCCATGTGGCGCGCGATATCGTCCGCCGGCCAATCGGCCAGCGCAGTGCGGAGCGACTGCTTGGCATTTTCGATCCGCCGCGCCAGCCGGTCGGCCGGGATATCGCCGGAAAGCGATTCGAGTGCCCGCCAATAGAGTTCACGCAGCAGCCCCGCCTTCCAGGCATTCCAGACCGTCGGTCCGACGGCGCGGATGTCGGCGACTGTCAGGATCAACAGCAGCCTAAGCCGTTCCGGCGACTGCACGACCTCGATGAAGTCGCTGACCGTCTTCGGATCGTCGACGTCGCGTTTAAAGGCCGTGTTGCTCATCAATAGATGATACCGAACCAGCCAGGCAACGGTTTCGGTTTCCCAGTCGCTCAAACCCAATCGTGGCCCCAACTTGTGCGCGACCTCGGCGCCGAGCACCGAATGGTCGCCGCCGCGCCCCTTGGCGATGTCGTGCAACAAGACTGACAGATAGAGCGCCCGTCGCGACTGCACCTCGCCGACCACCGAGCAGGCCACTGGGTGATCCTCGATCAGGCGCTGCGTTTCAATGCCGTGCAGAATGCCGATGGCGCGGATGGTATGCTCGTCGACGGTATAGACGTGATACATGTCGTATTGCATCTGCGCCACGACGCGGCCGAAATCGGGAACGAAGCGCCCGAACACGCCGGCCTCGTTCATCCGCATCAGTGTTTTGTCAGGATCGGGCCCGGTCAGGATCTTCATGAAGATCTCGTTGGCGACGGGATCGTCGCGGAACTTGTTGCCGATCCGTCGCAAGTTCTTGGTGACCAGCCGCAGCGCCTTGGGATGGATGTCGAACTCGTGCGTTTGCGCCTCGTGAAAAAGCGTCAGGAGTTTGACCGGGTTTTTCTCGAGCGCGTCGTCGGCGTCCAAATTGAGCCGATCGCCATCGACGACAAAGCCGTCTATCTTCGGGCCGCCGAGGCCAAAGACCGAAAACCGGAATCGCTGGCGGCGCTTCTTGTGTTGTTCCTCAAGCGCGGCGCAGATAATCCGGGTCAGATCGCCGACATCCTTGGCGATCAGGAAATAGTGCTTCATGAACCGCTCGACGCCACGGCTGCCGGCATGATCGGTGTAGCCCATGCGTTGGCCGATCTCGGTCTGGACGTTGAACGTTAGCCGCTCCTCCGGCCGGTCGGTGAGATAGTGCAAGTGGCAGCGCACGGTCCAAAGAAAGTCCCTGGCCTTGTTGAAGCGTCTGGCATCGTCGCTGGTCAAGACGCCGACCGCCTCGAGATCGTCGATCCCTTGGATGCGGTAAAGATAACGCGTGATCCACACCAAGGTCTGCAGATCGCGCAGGCCGCCCTTGCCGTCCTTGACGTTGGGCTCCAATACATAACGGGTGTCGCCCATGCGGTTGTGCCGGGCATCGCGCTCGGCCAACTTGGCTTCGACATAAGCCGGGCCGGTTTTATCCGCGACTTCGTTCCAATAGCGAGCCATGAAGGTTTCGAATTGGGCCAGATGACCGGTGATGCAGCGCGCTTCCAAGAGACTGGTGCAGATCGTGATGTCGCCATTGGCCAAGCGAATGGCCTCGTCGCCCGATCGCGTCGCGTGCCCGACCTTGAGGCCCAGATCCCAAAGCGTATAAAGAATGTATTCGACGACTTGCTCGGCGCGCGGCGTCAGCTTGTAGGGCAACAGAAACATCAAATCGATGTCCGAATAGGGCGAGAGCTCGCTGCGTCCGTAGCCGCCGGTGGCGACGACGGAGATGTTCTCGGCGTCGTTCCTGGCGCCTTGTCGGAACGCGTGTTCGTCAGCGATCTGAAAGATGACCCGGATCAGTTGATCGAGCAGATAGGCGCCGGCGGCGGTCGCTTCCGGGCCGCCGATGTCGCCGGTTTCGAAGCGGCGGCGGATTTCGCCCCGCCCGGCGGTGAGGGCGTCTGAGTAAATGCCAAACACCTGCTTCTGGGTCTCGGCATTGAACCCCGACCAGCCAAGTAGGTCTTCCAGCTTAGAAAGCAATTCCCGACGGTCGATCACTAGGCGCGGTTTGTCGAGTTTCAGCATGACACGCGATGGTACACCGTTGTAGGCCGCCCTTCGAATAAAGTTTGGCCACCGAAAACATTATTACAATATCAAAAGAAAAATGGAGATCTTATTAAAGTCATATTTATAGATAAGCTATCGAAATAAATAAATGTGCAGTCATTCAAATATTCTTGATTCAATTGCTGTCATCAACACGGCGCACCCATTCCTTGCTGCAAGACTATAGGGTTTCGGATTTGATCGTATCTTTGGGTTTGTCAATAAAGTCCAACTTATTCCTCCTTCAAGGATAGGTATTTAAGCTTATACAAGCGCTC
>JAQBZY010000103.1 GCA_027620395.1 Pseudomonadota bacterium | reverse complement strand
CGGCTTTTCGATGAAATCGTAAGCCCCGTCCTTCATCGCCTTGACTGCGGTCTCAACGGTTCCGTGACCGCTCATCATTAGAACCGGCAAGTCAGCGTGTCGCGATTTTATCGCCTCTAGTATGTCGAGACCGTCAAGCCGGCTGCCTTGCAGCCAGATATCGAGCAGGACCAGGCCGGGAAGCCGGGTTTCGATTTCCGCGAGCGCGCTGTCGGCATCGTGCGCCAGACGCGTCACGTAACCTTCGTCTTGAAGAATCTCCGACGTCAAATTGCGGATATCTTCCTCGTCGTCGACGATCAGGATTTCATGCGTCATGAATACTCACGATCCCGGCGCTTCGGGCAATGCGGCCACGGCCGCGTCCTCAGTGGCGTCCTCGCCAGGAAATTCCAGGACAACTTTGGCGCCATTCGGCAAACGGTCTTCCAGCCGCAAATCGCCATCATGGTCCTCCATGATCTTTTTCACGATGGCGAGCCCAAGTCCAGTGCCCTTGACGCGGGTCGTGACGTAGGGCTCGGTCAAACGGTCGCGGCCATCCGACGGCAGGCCCTTGCCGTCGTCCTCGATGACGATGCGCAACGCTCGATCCGGCATCCGGACCAGCTTCAGGACGACCTCGCCATCGGTGCCGGCGACATTACCTTCCTCATCGGCGCCGACAATCGCCTCGGCGGCATTCTTGAGGACATTGCCCAGCGCGCGCGCGATCTGGCGGCCATCGCAGTTGATGTAAATATCGTCGCCCGGAAGCTCGGTTCGGAACTTCACGCCGGTCCCGCGGCTTCGTTCCAGAAATACCGCTTGGCGGCAAATTTCGGAGATGTTCTCGCGTTTGATTTCCGGTTGCGGCATCCTGGCAAACGACGAGAACTCGTCAACCATCCGGCCGATATCCTCGACTTGGCGAATGATGGTGTCGGTGCAGGACTTGAATGCCGCCGGATCGCTTTGTACTTCCTTGCCGTATTTTCGCATCAGCCGTTCCGCCGAAAGTTGGATCGGCGTCAGCGGATTCTTGATCTCGTGCGCGATCCTGCGCGCGACGTCGGCCCAGGCGGCCATGCGTTGCGCCGACAGAAGCTCGGTGACATCGTCGAACGTCACGACATATCCGATCAACTGGTCGTGCAACCGTTCCGCGGCAACGCGGACCAGAAGGGTTTTCATGTGCCCCTGGCGCAACAACTTGACCTCGGCCTGAACGAGTCGATCCGGCCGGGACATGGCTTCCTCGATGATTGGCGCCAGTTCGGGGACCACCGAGGCCAGTGGCTTTTCGATTTCCTTGCCGAGATCGATGCCAATCAGTTCGCTCGACGAGCGGTTCGGCAACGTGATCAAGCCATTGAAATCGAGGCCGACGACACCGGCCGAGACGCCGGCCAGCACCGTCTCGGTGAACCTTCGACGTTCATCGAGTTCCCGGTTCGCGGCCATCAGGCCGTCCTGCTGCGACGAAATGCGGGCAGTCATGTTGTTGAATGTCCGTCCGAGAACGCCGAGTTCGTCCTTGACGTCGTCGGAGTCGACTCGGGCCGTCAAATCGCCCTTTGAGACTTTGTCGGCGGCGTCGATCAAATCCGATATCGGTTCCGCCAATCCGGCCGAAACAGTCATGCCGACCCAGATTGCCGCCAGGACCAGGACTAAAGCCGCGATCATGTAGATCAAGACGAAACTGATCTGGATGCCGCTTCGGGTCTGTTCCAGGGCCTTGTATTCCCGAAATGCCGTTTGAATGCTGTCGATGTGCTGCACGACACGGCTGTCGACGAATCGCTCCACCAGAAGGTAGGCATTGACGAACCGGTTGAGCCGGATAAGGGCTCGGACCTTGTCCTCCCGCTCGGAGGGGATCAGCGTCACTTCATCTTCGTCGACTTTGTCGAATGCCTGACCCGGAATCGGCTCCTGCGATGGCGACAACGTGAATTCCTTGCGGGCCAGGACATTCCCGGCGCGGTCGATGACGACCGCTTCGGTCAAACCGCGGGTGGTTGCGTGCAGCGTCAGCAAGCGTTTGAATTCCCACGCATCCTGGGTCAGGTACGGCGCGTTCCGATTGAGGATTCCGGCGAGGCTGAGCCCTTCATTGAGGATGTTCTTGCGATGCTCGACCAGATAGGCGTCGGTGACCGCGACGGACTCTCGGAGTGCCCGCGAAACGCGGTCGGAAAACCAAGTTTGCAGGCCGAAATGCAGAAATAAATACGAGAAGATGGCAACCAGCACCGCCGGCGTGATGGCGATGGCCGCGAACAGCAACACCAACCGGCCCTGCAAGCCGGCGCCGGCCCGGCCGAGGCGGCGCTGGCGCCAGATATGTATCAGGCGCCTGGCGACGACAATGCTGAGCAACAGCATCAAGGCGCCATCGAGAACCAGCAACCAGCGTAATTGATCGATGATTTCCTTGACCGTTGGTGACAGCGTCATCACCGCGACGGTCGCGATACCGGAAAGGATCGCGAATGCCGAAAGCATGAAGGCAAATTTTCGTTGCCGGCTTTGATTGCCGGCGAGCGCCTTGCCGGCACGGGATATGGCCGTGGCGGGTATCATCCGGTGCCCTTGATGACCGGGATGCCGAGCTCGCGGATTTTTTTCCGGAGCGTATTGCGGTTGACGCCGAGCACGTCGGCGGCCTTGACCTGATTGCCGCGCGTTGCCTGCATGGTCATTTCAATCAACGGCCGTTCAACTTCGCGCAGCACTCGGCCATAAAGTCCCGCTGCTGGCAGTGATCCATCGTGGGCGCTGAAATATTTCTTGAGATAAGTTTCGACGGTGTCGGAAAGTCCGGCGCCACCGCGGGCTTCGGGAGCATCCGCAGGGGCTCTTTGGCCATCGTTGAGTTCGATATCGACGATCTCGGGGCCGATGACCTCTTCCGAATAGAGGGCCGCGAAGCGCTGCACCAAATTCTCGAGTTCGCGCACGTTGCCGGGCCAGGCATGCCGCTTCAGCCGCTCGATGGCGTCTGAGTCGATCACTTTCCAAGGCAGACCCTTCTCGGCGGCCAGAGTCAAAAAGTGGCGGACAAGCTCGGCGATATCTTCCGGACGTTCCCGCAGCGGCGGCAACCGGATCGGTACCACGTTGAGCCGGAAATACAGATCTTCCCGGAACAGACCGCGGCGAATCAGGCGCTTCAAATCATGGTGCGTGGCGGCGATGATGCGGACATCGGTTCGGATCGAGGTGCGACCGCCGACCGATGAATATTCACCCTCCTGCAATACCCGAAGTAGGCGCGTCTGCGCCTCGGCCGGCATGTCGCCGATCTCGTCCAAGAACAGTGTGCCGCCCTCGGCCTGCTCGAAGCGGCCGGCGCTACGGCTGATGGCGCCGGTGAACGCACCTTTTTCGTGTCCGAACAATTCGCTCTCGATCAAATCGCGCGGGATCGCCGCGACATTGACGGCGACGAACGGGCGGTCCTTGCGTTTGCCGTAGTTGTGCAGCGCCCGGGCGACCAGTTCCTTGCCGGTTCCGGACTCGCCGGAGATCAGAACCGTCAGATTGGTCGCCATCAGCCGGGCCAAGGTGCGGTAGATGTCTTGCATCGCCGGCGAGCGCCCGATCAGCGGCAGCTTCTCCTCGAGGCCAGTCCGAGGCTCGCCGCCGATCAATCCTTCGCCCCGATGCCGGACATCGAGGCCGCGTTTGACGACGGACACCAACTCGTTGATATCGAATGGTTTTGGTAGGTACTCGAAGGCGCCACGCTCGGTCGCCTTGACGGCGGTCAGAAGTGTGTTTTGCGCACTCATGACAACGACCCTGAGATTGGGCCGGAGATGGCGGATCTTTGGCACCAGATCAAGGCCGTTTTCATCGGGCATGACGACATCGTTGATCACCAAATCGCCGTCGCCATCTTCGACCCATCGCCAAAGGGTCGCCGCGTTGCCGGTAGCCCTGACGTCGAAGCCGGCGCGGATCAGGGCTTGTGACACGACGACGCGGATGCTGTCGTCGTCGTCGGCAACCAGGATCGTGGCGTTTTCGCTCATGCCGTCTGTTCCCTGCCCTTGACCATCGGCAACATGACCCGGAACACGGTGCGGCCAGGGATGCTGTCGAATTCGATGACGCCGCCGTGATCGCCGACGATTTTTGCGACCAAGGCCAAGCCAAGGCCGGTTCCCCTCGGTTTCGAGGTGACGAAGGCATCGAACAGGTGCCGGCGTATGTCGTCCTGGATACCTGGGCCATTGTCGCGGACCCAGACCGTCAAAGGCAGGTGCACCCGTTCGTCGACGCCGGGTATCGCGAACCGGATACCCTGATTGTAGGCGCTGCCGAGCGTGATTTCGCCGCCGACTTGCGGCGCCGCCTCGGCGGCATTCTTGACCAGATTCAAAAACACCTGAATCAGTTGGTCGTGATTGCCCCAGACCGACGGTAGCGACGGATCGAAATTGTTGACGAAACGGGCGTGCGACCCGAAACCGGCCTTGGCCAGTTGCTGCACCCGGTCGAGAACCATGTGAATGTTGACCGGCTCGCGGGTCAACGGCGGCCGGTCGGAGAAGACTTCCATCCGATCGACGATGCCGGCAATCCGGTCGGCCTCGGCGCAGATCAGTCGCGATAGCTTGCGGTCCTCCTCGCCTAAGGACTGTTCAAGCAATTGCGCCGCGCCCTTGATGCCGGACAGCGGGTTTTTGACTTCGTGCGCCAGCATCGCCGCCATCGCGGTAACCGACCGTGCCGCGCCCATGTGATTGAGCTGGCTATTCATTTTTTCGGCGATAGATCTTAACTGGATAACCAACGCGACGGTGCCCGGGGCCTCGGGAACCGCGCTGGCCTGGACATCGACCGCGTGGCTGCCGATCCGGTTGGTCTCGAGATTGACGTCGTATTCGGCGACGTTGCTTTGAAACCGGCGCGCCTGATCGACCAGGCCGACGATCGGACTATCTTGGGAAATGATGGTGCTTAAAAGTTGACCGGAGAAATGCGACGAGCTGCCGCGGAACAACTGCTCGGCGGCCTGATTGACGCGGCAAATGCGGTCGTCGGGTCCGATCAGGAGGACGGCATTGGCCAGCGCATTGAGAACCGCATCGCCGTCAGGCCCGTTATTGACGGATGGCGGCTTGAGGGCAATCGCCTTCTTGGCCATCGTCACGCCGCCATCCTGTCCAGAGTCGCACTATAGAAATCGAGTATGAGACGCTTGACGGCGTCGGGATCGGACAACTGATTGACCTCGGCCCGGAATTCAGCGGAAGCCGGCAAGCCTTTGGAATACCAGCCGATATGCTTCCTAGCTATCCTGACGCCGGGGTCGATGCCGTAGTGGGTCAGGATGTCTTCGTAATGCGTCAGAATGGTTTCGAGTTGGGTGTCCAGAGGCGGATCGGCCAGCACGCCGCCGGTCTCGAGAAAATGCCGGACCTGATTGGGGAACCACGGCCGGCCATAGGTGCCGCGCCCGATCAGCACGCCGTCGGCGCCTGATGCGTCGAGCGCGGTACGTGCATCTTGCACGGTGACGATATCGCCATTGCAGAAAACCGGGATCGAGACCGCCTCCTTGACGGCCCGGATGAAATGCCAATCGGCACGCCCCTTATAGAATTGGCAACGCGTCCGGCCGTGCACGGCAATCGCCTGAATGCCGCAGTCTTCAGCGATCTTGGCCAGCGTTGGTGCATTCCGGGACGCCTCGTCCCAACCGGTCCGCATCTTCAGCGTCACCGGCAGACTGACCGCCTTGACCACGGCTTCGAGAATCTTGCCGGCATGCACCTCGTCGCGCATCAACGCCGATCC
Source organism: Pseudomonadota bacterium (assembly GCA_027620395.1). Lineage (GTDB taxonomy): Bacteria > Pseudomonadota > Alphaproteobacteria > Rhodospirillales > Casp-alpha2 > JAQBZY01. Next base: position 282 of record JAQBZY010000103.1, on the reverse strand, counting down.
GGCGTCACCGTTGGTTACTTTCTTCACCGGGCAACCCATGTTGATGTCGATCAGCGCCGCGCCACGGCCTTCGTTGAGCCGAGCCGCTTCGGCCATGACGTCAGGCTCGCAGCCGGCGAGCTGCACCGACATCGGATGCTCTTCGGCGCAATTGGAGGCCATTTTCATGGTCCGCTTGACGGCGTGGATCATCGCCACGGAGGCGATCATTTCCGAGACCACCAAGCCGACGCCCCAGCTCTTGACGAGACGCCGGAACGGCATGTCAGTGACGCCCGACAT
>JAQBZY010000102.1 GCA_027620395.1 Pseudomonadota bacterium | reverse complement strand
TGACTTCAAGGCCAGCGCCGGCGAGCCCCTGGCGCCCGATCAGCCGGTCGCCGGCGAGGAGGCCGTGATTGAGGCGCTCAGGACCGTTTATGACCCAGAAATCCCGGTCAATATCTATGATCTTGGGCTGATTTACCGCACCGAAATATCCGCGACCGGCGATGTTGTCATCGACATGTCGCTGACCGCGCCCGGTTGTCCGGTCGCCGGCGAGATGCCTGGCATGGTCGCCGAAGCGGTTTCGAAAATCGACGGCACCGGGCGGGTCGATGTGACGTTGGTCTGGGAGCCGACGTGGACGCCGGAACGGATGTCGGAAGATGCTCGGCTCGCTCTCGGCATGGATTATTGAAAAGCGGCCGCGGCCGGACTACATAAGTACAGGTTCTTGACCGGAGATTTGACCATGAACGCCCAAGCCTCAGCCCTGATCAGCATGACCGACGCAGCCGCCGAGCATATCCGCCATTTGGTGGGTGATAGCCCTGAACCGGTCTTGGGCCTTCGCGTCGCGGTGTCGACCAAGGGCTGCTCTGGGCTTTCCTATACTTTTGAATTCGCGGACGAAAAACGTCCTTACGAAGAAGAGATCGAGAAGGACGGCGCCCGGGTGTTCATCGATCCGATGGCGACCATGTTCCTGGTTGGCGCTCAGATGGACTACGAAGAAAGCAAACTTCGCTCCGGGTTCATCTTCAAGAATCCGAACGAAAAGAGCCGTTGCGGTTGCGGCGAAAGCTTCTCGGTCTGACAGCGCGCTGGCTATTTTTTGTTTAGGCACTGGTTCCAGTGAGCATTTTCAGAATGACCTTCGTGCGGCCGGATGGGACGCGGCTTGACGTCGACGCGCCGGATGGCCTTTCGGTTTTGGAAATCGCGCACCGCAGCCTGATCGATCTCGAAGGTGCTTGCGAGGGATCGATGGCGTGCTAGACCTGCCATGTCATTGTTGACCCGGCGTGGTTCGCTAAACTACCCGATGCTTCCGAGGAAGAGGAAGATCTGCTCGATCTCGCGTTCGGCCTCAAGCGGACATCGCGCCTCGGGTGCCAAATCCGCATCACCGCCGATCTTGATGGCCTGGTCGTGCACGTGCCGGCCGAGCACCGGAATCTTTCTATTTAGTACTCCGGCTTAGTCACGGGTTCGGAAACCTGTCCCGGCCTAATCGGCAACGTCGCGGTGACAGTATGCAGCTGCTCCGATTTTCTTAGGCACGTTACCCGGCCGCCGTGGGCCTCGAAGATGCCGCGCGCAAGCGCAAGGGCGTCGATCAGTGACACCGGATTGGGTGCGCCCAACGCCGCCCGTTTCGAGGGCGTGATGACGGAGCAAGGGATCGAAAGCTGCAAAACGAACTCGTCCTCGTGATTTGAATACGTTGCCACCTCGACCGCGGTCGACGGGTCCGCGGCGCGGATCGAGACGTCGAGGATTTTCTTGATCGCCTGCGTGACGCGGGCGGCGTCAACGGCGGACTCGTGGACGACAGCCCCCCATTCGCGCCGCAACCCGACCTTTCTTTTGTTGGCCAGCATCGCTGCCTTGCGGCAACTATCGTCGATGATGTTTTCCAAATTGACCATGCGAAGCTCACCCAGAGGCAGCTTGTGGTTGCGTTCGGCCAGCGTTGAATCGACGTGTTCATTCAGCGAGTCCAGGAGAGTCAGCGCGGCAAAGCGGATATCGCGGGCGTATTCGGCGTAGCCGATCGGATGTAACGGCCCGAGTGTCTGATTGGCAATCATGTCGGAAAACCCAACAATCGCCGTCAGCGGTGTCCGGAGTTCGTGGCTCAACCGGTTGAGAACATTGATCAGCGGATCGGCGTTGGCTGGAATTAGCGGCGATGGCCTGTATGCAACCGGATCTTGCGACAGCGGCTGGATCATTTGCAGGGTGGTTTTGGCGACGAAGCCCTCGAGGATTTTGGTGACGTCGATTGAAAGCTCCAACCGGCGGCGGCGTCCATCCACGCTGTCACGCGCCTTACGGGTCGCGCTCCGGGTTTCGAGTTCGGTCAGTCCGGTAATGGCGGTCCCTTTCGAGATGCCAGTCGAGACATAGATATCGGTGACGCTCGGCTTGATGTTCTCCAGATGACACTGCATCAAGTAAAACAGGATATCCCACGTCGAGCGGTTGATCCCGGCCGGGTTTTCGTTGACGCCAAGAAAATTCGAGAGTTGTTCGGCTAGATCACGGTGCCGGAACAATTCGTAACGCAGGATATGTTCAACGGCTTCCTGCCGCTCGGACTCGGTTGTCGGTCGGTGTTGATCCGGCGCATGATGGACAAAATCGTGATCGAACATAGGTGCTCCCTGTAAACTTATTCACCCATTCAACTGGGTGATACAGGGCGTATTTAAACCTATTTAATTAAATGTGCAATTATTAAACCTATTGTCGCTCGTTGCCCGTCAATCCCAGGAAATGCATCCAACCGACAACCATACTCTTGAATTTAGGCAGTAATATGCCAACCAGGGCGATCGATGCGGGGATCCATAGGGCCATATGCACTTCCGCGCTGGGGGCTGAAAATCGTTCCAGGACCAGAATGCCCGGTACAACTAGGTGTCCTACCGCGACCATTGTCAGATAAGGTGGGAAGTCGTCGGCCCGGATATCACCGAGCGGCAGGGCGCAGGCGGCGCACTGCCGGACTAAGCGCAAATAGCCGTCGAATAACTTGGCCTGGCCGCATCTTGGGCAGGTTCGGCGCCAGCCACGCAATAAGCTTGAATGAAAGGCGATAGACGGTTCCATGGCTTGGTTCATGCCCGGTTTAAACATGCCTTGGGTGCAGGGTAAAGCATTCTGGAACGGGACAACCGCATGGCCGATGTCAATTGTGTCCTTCGTTCGAGCCGCGATGCTGTTTGTATCAACTTCGATCCTGATCCTGGCGGGTTGCATCGCCGTGCTTGGGCAACTGGAAAGCCTTTACGTCGTGCTCTCGAAACTTTCATTTCCCGGCCGGCGTTGCCGGAGCTGATGGAAATCCAATTACTGACGTTGGCTTGCATCTTTGTTTTTGCGTTCTTCAAGTTTCTGTGGAGCATCCGCCTGTTCAACAATGTCCTCGTACTGATCGGTGCGGCACCGCAGCCGGGACAATGCGACGAAGTGATCAAGCGGGAGTACCCGCGCCAAACTACCCTGGTCATCGGGCGCGCCGCGATGAACTTCAACGGCGGTTCAAGGACGTACTATTTCGGGCTCGACTTATTGCCGTGGTTCGTCCACCCGTATTTACTGATCGTCTCGACCGTCATTGTCATACTTGTCCTCTACCGGCGCGATTTCCGCTCGGTCACGCTGCAATTGCTCGACGATCTACGGGCGCATCATTGAGGCTTCGGCTTGTGCCGGCGGCCGGATGGCCTATATTCCGCGCATGAATTCTCTTGGACTAGATAAAGCGCCCGCCGCAACTCGGGTTGTCGTGGCGATGTCGGGTGGCGTCGACAGTTCGACGACGGCGGCCCTGATGGTCGAGGCCGGTTACGAGGTCTTGGGCGTCACCTTGCAGCTTTACGACCATGGCGACGCCGTCCGGCAAAAAGGTGCCTGCTGCGCCGGGCAAGACATTCACGACGCCCGGCGGGTCGCCGATCGGCTGCGGATCCCGCACTATGTCCTCGACTATGAAAGCCGGTTCCGGGCCGAGGTGATGGACGACTTCGCCGATAGTTATCTTCGCGGCGAAACGCCGATCCCCTGCGTCCGCTGCAATCAGACGGTGAAATTCCGCGACTTGCTCGGCACCGCCAAGGATCTCGGTGCCGATGCATTGGCGACCGGGCATTACGTGCGCCGCGCCGCCGGGCCAGATGGGCCGCAGATGCTCCGGGCCATGGATCACCGCAAAGATCAAAGCTATTTTCTGTTTGCGACGACGCGCCAGCAGTTGGATTTCCTCCGCTTCCCGTTGGGCGACATGGACAAGGCCGAGACCCGCCGCCATGCCCAGCGGTTTAAATTGCCGGTGGCCGAGAAAGCAGACAGCCAGGACATCTGTTTCGTTCCCGGTGGGGACTATGCGCGGATCGTCGAAAGACTGCGGCCGGGGGCCATCGATGCCGGCGAGATCGTCGATCTGGAAGGCCGGGTGCTCGCTCAGCATGACGGCATCATCAATTTCACGGTCGGGCAGCGCCGTGGCATCGGCGTTTCGGCCGCCGAGCCGCTCTATGTCATTCGTATCGACCCTGATCTGCGCCGCGTCATCGTCGGACCGAAAGCGGCCCTGCTGGTGCCGGAGCTTGGCATCACCGGCCTCAATTGGTTGGACGGCGAACCGCTATCGGATCGTCCGCGTCAGGTTTCGGTCAAGGTCCGCTCGACGACGCCACCAGCCCGGGCCCAGATTCTCGCCGCCGGCGACGGCAGGGCCAGGGTCATGTTCGTCGAGCCGCAAGCCGGGGCCGCGCCGGGTCAGGCTTGTGTCGTCTACGACGGTGACCGGGTGCTCGGCGGCGGTTGGATCGAGCGGCGCTGAAAGAGGCGCCTATCCAGGCGCCACGGCCAGGGCGGCATCGCCCAATTCGGAAAGAATTTCCTCGGCTTCACGGGCGGCCTGCTGGCGAGCCCACATGTCCGCAAAGAGTCCATTCATGGCCAGAAGTCCGGCGTGGGTCCCGCGTTCGACGATTTCTCCGTCCTTCAGAACCAGAATTTCGTCGGCATCGACGACCGTCGACAGGCGATGCGCGATGGTCAGTGTGGTGCGGTCCCGCGACACGTCGCGGAATGCGGCGAGGATGCCTTGTTCGGTCTGGCTGTCGAGCGCGGATGTCGCCTCGTCGAAGACCAGGATGCGCGGGTTCTTGAGAATGGTCCGGGCGATGGCGACTCGTTGCTTCTCGCCGCCGGAAAGCTTGAGGCCGCGCTCGCCAACCATCGACTGATAGCCGTCGGGCAAGCTCATGACGAAATCGTGAACATGCGCCGCTCTGGCCGCCGTTTCGACCTCGGCCGGACTGGCGCCCGGGCGGCCGTAGGCGATGTTGTAATAGATGGTGTCATTGAACAGCACGGTATCCTGCGGAACGATGCCGATGGCGGCACGGACGCTGGTCTGGGTCACGTCGCGGATGTCTTGGCCATCGATCAGCACCCGGCCGGACGCGGTATCGTAGAAGCGAAAGAGAATCCGAGAAATGGTCGATTTGCCTGATCCGCTCGGGCCGACGATCGCCAGTTTGCGGCCGGCCGGCACGTCGAAGGAAATGTTTTTGATGACCACTCGCCTCGGATCATAGGCGAAACTGACGTTTTCGAACCTGACCTCTCCCCGATCAACTGACAGGGCCTTGGCGCCCGGCGCATCGGCGATATCCGGATTTTCGTCGAGCAGCGAAAACATCTGCTCCATGTCGGTCAGAGAACGCTTTATCTCGCGATAGACGAAGCCCAGAAAATTGAGCGGCATGAAGATTTGGATCATGTAGGTGTTGACGAGAACGAAATCGCCGACGGTCATCGCGCCGTTCTTGACGCCGATGCCGGCCATCACCATGGCGGCGGTGACGCCGATGGCGATCACGGTTCCCTGGCCGACATTGAGGACCGCGAGCGAGGTGTCGTTTTTGATCGCCGCCGCCTCGTAGGATCTGAGCGCGCTGTCGAACCGTTCCCCTTCGTGGGCTTCATTGCCGAAATACTTGACGGTTTCGTAGTTGAGCAGGCTGTCGATGGCCTTGGTGTTGGCGTCGCTGTCCATCTCGTTCATGGTGCGCCGGTATTTGATCCGCCATTCGGTGATCTTGGTGGTCCAGGCGACATAGATCACCAGCGTCGAAAATGTCAGGGCGGCAAAAGTCAGTCCGTAAAGACGCCATAGGATGCCGCATACCAGCAATATCTCCAGCATCGTCGGCAAGATATTGAACAGCATGAACCGCATCAGGAATTCGATCCCGGCCGTGCCGCGCTCGACGGCCCGGGTGACGGCGCCGGTCTTGCGCTCAAGATGGAACCGCAACGACAATCGATGCAGATGTTGGAAAGTGCGAAGCCCAGCCATCCGAATTGCCCGCTGCGTGACCCTGGTGAAAATGGCATCCCTTAGCTCGCCGAAG
>JAQBZY010000101.1 GCA_027620395.1 Pseudomonadota bacterium | reverse complement strand
CGATTGCGCCTGCCCGGCCTGCGGCGGCTATTCCCGGGCCTATCTGCATCATCTGGTGATGGCCAAGGAAATCCTCGGCATGATTTTGCTGACCCAACACAATCTGCATTACTATCAGGAACTGATGGCCGGCATGCGGGCCGCCATCGGGGCTGGAACTTTCGACGCCTTCGAGCGGAAATTCCGAGATACCTATCAGGCCGGCGAGCCCATGGAGTCCAATCAATGAGCGACACCTTCCAGGAATTGACCCATCTCGGCGGCGGCGGCGCCGTCCCCGAGACGCCCGACGCGGCCAAACTCGAATGCGTCGCCAACCCGCACCCGTCGACGCGCTATCTGGTCCGCTTCACGTGTCCCGAATTCACCTCGGTCTGCCCGGTGACCGGTCAGCCCGACTTCGCGCATCTGGTGATCGACTACGTCCCTGAACGGAAAATCGTCGAAAGCAAATCCCTGAAACTTTATCTGGCGAGCTTTCGCAATCACGCCGGATTTCACGAGGCCTGCACGGTTTCGATCGCGGCCAAGATCATCAATGCCGCCGAGCCGCATTGGCTAAGGATCGGCGGCTACTGGTATCCAAGAGGCGGCATTCCGATCGATGTCTTCTATCAGACCGGCGAGCCACCGAAGGGCCTCTGGCTCCCCGATCAGGGTGTGGCGCCCTATCGCGGCCGGGGATAGCCAATAACCCCGTCATTTCAGCGATTGCGGGAACCCAGTCCTAAAGACGGATGGAACGGTTCAATCCCGGCCCTTGTAGGCGCACCCGGCCGTGCAGGTTTCCCAGAGCCGGACTTCCGATAGCTCGGGCAGCGCCGGCTGCAATTCGGCCCAGATCCATTTCGCGATCACTTCGCTGGTCGGATTCTCGAGGCCCGGGATCTCGTTCAGATAGCGGTGATCCAAGCGGGCGTGCAGCGGCTGGAAAGCGGCCTTGATGTCGGCGAAATCCATCACCCAGCCGGTCACGGGATCGACCGGGCCTTCGACGGCGATCCGGACCCGGAAGCTATGCCCGTGCAGCCGCCGGCACTTGTGGCCTTGTGGCGTGTTCGGCAAATCGTGCGCCGCCTCGAAGGTGAATTCCTTGAATAGTTCCATCGCCTCGCCCTCAGGGAATGCCGAGCAGCTTATGGGTTTGCAGACCGAGCCGCCAGCGCGGATGGCGGCGGCAATAGTCGATGCAGGCCTGGGTGTTGGCGGCAAGATCGGGCCCGTCCATGGGCTGCAGGATGAAATGATCGAAATCCATGGCCTCGAACCGCTCCGGCATGGCGTTCGGTTGCGGATAGACTAGTTTCAACTCGTTGCCCGTGATCTGTTTCACCGGCGCGTCGGATTTCGGGCTGACGCAAATCCAGTCGATGCCGGCGGGCGCCTCGATGGTGCCGTTGGTCTCAATGGCGATCTCGAAGCCTTCGCCGTGCAATGCCGCGAGCAAAGGCGCGTCGACTTGTAAAAGCGGCTCACCGCCGGTCATGACGACGAAACGGCCACTCGGGCCAGCCGTCCAGGCATTGGCAACCGCCGCCGCCAATTGGCCGGCAAGCTTAAACTTACCGCCACCGACGCCATTGGTGCCGACGAAATCGGTGTCGCAGAAGGTGCAGACGGCATCGGCCCGCTCATCCTCCAACCCGCTCCACAAATTGCAGCCGGCGAAACGCAGAAAGACGGCGGCGCGGCCGGTCTGGCGGCCCTCGCCTTGCAACGTCGAGAATATTTCCTTCACCTGATAGGTCATGACGGCGGTTTTGTACGCCGGGAACGCCGGCGCCGCACCTCCTAATTGATCATGCGTCGTCGGCGAAGATGTCGTGCGCCGGCACCGATTTGAGCCGGAGCGCGTCGCGGCAGGCCTGCACCATGGCCGGCGGCCCGGCGACATAGCATTGATAGCCATAGAGCAATTGAAAATCGGCGGCAACGGCGGCACCGACCAGGCCGTGGCGGCGGCCGGTCGGTTCGCCGGGCTCGGCCAGAACGGTGACGAAGCGAAAATTCAAATGCGCCCGGGTAAGCGCAATAAAGTGCTGCTCAAGATAGATGTCGGGCTCGTCACGGACGCCGAAATAAAGATGCACGTCGCCCGCGTGCCCCGTCGCCAGCGCGTCCTCGACAATGGCCTTCATCGGCGCCAGGCCGGTACCGCCGGCGATGGCCAGCAGCGGACCACCGTGCCGGCGGCGGAAATACGCGCTGCCGAATGGACCAGCGATTTCGACCGGATCGCCGACGGAGGCGGTGCTGGCGACGTGCGCGCCGACCCCGCCGCCGTTGTCGCGGATGTGGAACTCGATCTCGCCCTCGCCCGGACGGTTGCTGATCGAATAGTTGCGGATCTCAAAGTCCGGGAATCGGAGCGCCGCAAACTGTCCGGCGCGCCAATCGAAGGCGTCGTCCGGCCTGACCCGAACGACGCTGACCAGCGGCGCCGCCGCCTCGATCGAGACTATGCGGCCTATGACGGCAGTCGAGGCGCGCTCAATCGTGCCGGTCATTTGAGGCGCCCCCATCCCGGCGCAGTCCGTCGCCACCGATCAATGGCACCGGCGCCAAAGACCGCTTGCGTTTGGCCTCGCCGACGGCAGAGGTGCCGACGTAGATCTGCTTCACGGCCTCGACGACATAAACGCCAGCCAGGCCGGGAAACACGCGCCGGCCGACACGTTCCCAGATTTCGGCGAAATGGATGATGATTCGAAGCGATATCGGTGGCGCAAAAAGTGCGCGTTCGGCTCTGACCGGCATGAACATGTTTTCCCGGAGCAATCGGGTCAACTGGCCGTGGCTGAACGGCCGGCCATAGCCGAACGGCGTCCGCTCGGCCCGGGCCCAAAGGCCGCGCCGGTTCGGCGCCACGACGACGAGGCTGCCGGAATCCGCGAGCACCCGCCAGACTTCGCGCAGCATCGGCCGTGTCCGCTCGGTGCATTCCAAGGAATGCACCAACAATATCCGGTCAATGGAGAGATCCGGAAACGGCAGTTCGGTTTCGTCGGCGAGATGCGTCAGGCATCTGTCGTTGAGCGGCCAACGCAAGACCCCCTGTCCGGCCGGCATGACCGCCAGAACCCTTTCGCACTCGGCCCGGAAGGCACCGAGATAAGGCGTTGCGAAGCCGATACCGAGAACGCGCTGGCCGGTCAAATCCGGCCAAATCTCGCGAAGTCTTGCCCGGATCATGCGTTGCGCCGCCCGGCCAAGCGCCGTTGCATAAAAATCCCTGAGATCGACGACATCGTTCCACATGCCCAGACTGTAGCCTCTCTGCCCTCCGGGGTCAGCCCCCACTGGCGTCGCGCCGGATGCTGGGTGCGTGACGGCGGCGGAATATTGGTGCTAGGCTCCGCCAACCGCGATCACCGCCAAGAGGAACCGTCCATGAAGCTCCGTTATTCGCCGACCTCCCCCTATGTCCGAAAAGTCTCCATCACCGCCATCGAGGCTGGACTGGATGGCAAAATCGAGCGGGTCACCACCGATCCATGGGCCGCCGAAACCGATCTCCGTCAGAACAATCCGATCGGCAAGGTGCCGTGCTTGATCACCGACTATGGCGAGGCCATCTACGACAGTCCGGTGATCTGCGAATATCTGGACAGTCTGAATATGGGACGGAAATTGTTTCCCGCCGACGGTAAGGCGCGGCTGCGCGCACTCAAGCTCAGCGCCATCGGCGACGGCGCCTTGGACGCCGGCGTCCTGCGCTTGATCGAGGAACGTCGCCGTCCGGCGGAACTGAAATGGGATTGGTGGACCCAGCGCCAGCATGAGACCGTGTTACGCTGCCTCACCGCCGCCGACCACATGGCCGACGAGATGAGCACCGATCAGATCAGCATCGGCGAGATCACCATTGGCGCGGCCATCGGCTGGCTCGATTTCCGGTTCGCCGATCTAGGCTGGCGAACCGACCGCCCGGCTCTTGCCGACTGGTACGACAAGATCGTCGACCGTCCATCCTTCGCAGCCACCGCGCCCAAGGCGTGACCGCGAGCGAAACGGAAAAACTTTTCTTCGCCGCGCACGCCAAGCGCACGGCCGGCGAGCTTGCGGAGGCGGAGCAATTGCTCCGCGCCGCCGCTGCCTTTGAGCCCAAAAGCGCGCCCGTGCAAACGGCGCTGGCGGAAGTTCTGTTGGCCCGGGGCCGCGCCTCGCAGGCAATCGAAGCCGCCGGACGGGCGGTGACGCTCGACGCCCATCTGGCCCCGGCGCATATTGCCTTGGGAATTGCAGCCGGCGAGCTTGGCAATCGGCAGGCCGCGCTCAAGCACTTGCGGCAAGCGACACAACTGGCGCCGGCGTCGGTCGCCGCCCGGACGGCGTTACTCCGCACTTTGACGGCGCTCGGCTTGACCGAAGACGCGACCGCTTGCGTCCTGGACGCCACGGCGGCCCTCGGCGGTGACGCCGATGGCCTCAACAATTTCGGCACGGTTGTTCTTGATCTCGGCCAGGCGGCGGCGGCGCAGATGTTGTTCGATGCCGCGCACGCCTCGGCACCTGAAGACACCGGCATTTTGGTCAATCTCGCCCGCGCCGCCGGCCGTGCCGCCGACGACGACGCCGCCGATGCCGCGATTGAAAAGGCATTGTCGCTGGCGCCGGCCGATCCGAAAGTTCGCCGCGCCGCCGGCATGATCCTGGTCAATCGCGGCCAGCCGGCGGCGGCGTTGGCGCATCTGGACGCGGCGCTCGAGCGACTTCCCGGCGATGCCGACAGCAAAATGGCGCGCGGACTAGCTAGGCTGGCCTTAGGCGATTGGTCGGGTGGCTGGCCCGATTACGAAGCACGGCTGGACGCCAGCCGAGGTCCCGGCCGGCGGCGCTTTTCCAAACCGCGCTGGCGCCCCGGCATGGGAAACTGCAAGCGGGTCCTGCTACACGCCGAACAGGGCAACGGCGATACCATTCAGTTCGTCCGCTATGCCAAGACCGTCAAAGCGACCGGCGTCGAGACCATCGTGCAGGTGCAGGCGCCGCTGGCTGATCTGCTCCACACCGCGCCCGGCGTCGACACGGTTCTCGGGCCGGGCGATCAACTGCCGCCATTTGACGCCGAGGCGCCGCTGCCGAGCCTGCCCGGCATCCTCGGCGCGACGCCATCGGACCCGGTTATCGCATTTCCCTATCTGGCGGCGCCGGCCGGATCGGTGCCTGAGCTTCCGGACGGACCCGGGCCGCTCGTGGGCCTCGTCTGGGCCGGCAATCCGGCGTACATCAACGATCGCCGGCGCAGTCCGGGGCTGGCGGTTTTGGCACCCCTGCTGTCGATCCCAAACACCCGATTGGTCGGCTTACAAGTGGGCGCCGCCGTGGCGGAACTCGAACGATTCGATCCGCAGCGGCGAATTCTCGATTTGTCGAATACGCTCACCGACTTCGCGGCGACGGCACGGATACTAATGCAGCTCGATCTGATGATCACGTCCGACACTGCCATCGTGCATCTGGCCGGCGCGCTCGGTCGACCGTGCTGGTTGATGTTGCCGACGGGCGCTGATTTCCGCTGGGGTCTTTCCGGCGAGCGGACGAATTGGTATCCGAGCCTCAGGCTGTTCCGCCAGAGTGCGCCCGAGGATTGGTCCAGCCCGGTCCAACAAATGGCGGCGGCCCTATCCGAACTCGAGCGCTAGCGGTTCGGTCTGCGGAGCATTTCTTTCGACGCCAGCACCGCGCCACCGACGATCAGCAGGCATCCAGCGGCAACAATCCACGTCGGCTCGCCCTTGCCGAACAGGATCAACAGCACCGTTGAAATCAATGGCGCGGCGTAAGCCATGGCACCCAGCACCTGAATATCGCCGTGCTTGGTGCCGTAGTCCCAAACGAAGAATGCGGCACCGACCGGCCCCAGCCCAAGCCCGACGACGCCGGCCCATTCGATCCAACCGGCTGGCCAAACAGGCGTTTCGAAGATCAGATGACAGATCAATGCCAACAGCGCTGTCGCGCCACAGAAGCCGCCGACGGCGTCGGTCGGCACGTCGGCGAAGCGGCGGTTTAGGATGGAATAGACCGACCAAGTGACGGCGCAGCCAAGCGCCATCAAGTAGCCGAGCGTGAATTCCGATTTGAAGCCGGCGAGGCCCCGGCCATCGGTGATCAAAAGCGCCGAGCCGCAAAGTCCGGCGGCGGCAC
>JAQBZY010000100.1 GCA_027620395.1 Pseudomonadota bacterium | reverse complement strand
GCCGATCAGCATGTTGGGCGCCGTCGGCATCGTCGTCGGCGCGGTCATCCTGGCGCTGCGCGAAAGACCGCCCTCGGCCACATCCCGAGCCGTCTGAATCGCCCGCGACGACGATTTGCGGCGATAACAAAAGCCGCGTGCATTCCTGGTAAACCCACGTGGACGAAAAATGCTCTAGCGGAATTGCTCGTCGACGATGGAATCCCCGTCCTTGCCCTGGCCGGCCTCGATCTCCCACGGCAAAGCCGGCGGCTCGTCGCCGTCCCGGCGGCGCTCCCATGGCAAAGCCGGCGGTTCGGATTTGGATGTCCGATTGAGAGCCTTCTCGACGTGCCGCAAATTTTTCGTCGCGATCGCCGCCATCCGCTCGTGACCCTTTTCGTTGTAAAGGGCGCGGGCGACCGTGAAGGCGGCATAGGCGCCCTGCAACGCGCCCTGGTCGCCGGTGATGCGGCCATACAGAAACAGCGCCGAGCCTAAGTTGTTCTGGCCCGCCGCCCAGTTCATCGGCATCACCCGGCGGTCCCGGACGTGCAGGGTATTGTTGAAGGCCTCGACGGCGCGCAACAATATCGCCGGGCTTCGTTGCTCACGGCCGATGATCAGGGCCACTTGCCCAAAATGCGACATGCTGTCGGCCCATTCGAGCGGCGAGGTCTTGCGGTCATAGTACCCAAGCGCATCATCGAAGGCTTGCAACGATTCCTCCAAGAGCTTCATGTCGCCGGCCTGAAAATCGAGCCGATAGAGCGCCAGCCCCAGACGGTGTTTCAACGCCGCCCAGTCGGCGGCCATAAATTCCCGGCTGATCACCTGCAACGCCGCCTTGATAGCGTCGACCGAGCGGCGGAGCGCGTCTGAATCGTTGGTCCGCTCGGCAATGAACTGATAGAGCAACGCACAATCTCGGTAGGCGGCGGCCCATTCGATCGGCGTCCGCTCGCGGGTGAACACCGAGAGCGCTTGTTGCAGCAGCCCGATGGCGGCGCGTGCATCGTCGGCGCGGCGCTTGACCAGCGAGAAATTAGCCAGGGCGCGGGCGACGGCGGCTTGATCCTCGGCCCGTTCGCGAGGACTGAGGCCCGGCACCGGCTGGATTAGGCTATCGCGCACCTCACCGGCCAGAACGCCAAGATCACGCCTGACGGTCAAGACCTTGCCCGCCGACTTGCTGCGGATGGCGGACAAAACGACGGCATGCAGCCGGTGCGCCCCGACGGGCTCAAGCGGTATCGGCAACGCCAGCATGGTCCAACCGTCACCGACCCGGAAACTATCGCCCGGCTTTTGATCACGGGCGAAGAACCGGAGATGCATCACCTTGCCGGGCGGCGGCAGATCGCCCCAAACCAGCACATCGGCGCCATTGTCGAGCAGCCAGCGTTCGGCGCCCCGAGAGAGCAGGCTCATATTGGCGACCGGATCGTCGCCGAGATCGAGAGCCACGGCCTGACCCATGACCTTGGCGCGAAGACCGCGCCGGCTGTTCAACTCGGTGGTCAGGATTTCGGCCGCCGCGGAGCCGCCGTCGCCGTTGAGATCGGCGATCCTGACGTCAACGCGGTCGTAAACGTCGGCGAAATCGGGATTCATGATCCGCCGGAGAATACCCGGTTTCAGAACCGCTGCCGCCTTATCGTCGGCGAACGCCGGCTGACCGAACGGCACCAGCGCTTTCGAGGCCGCGCCCATGGTCGAAGAGATGGCGGCGGCCGGTGTATTCTTAGAGGCCGGCGCCAGAGTCTTTCCAAGCGCCCTGGCGACATCGTCCTTCGAGAGTTACTTCAAGGTGACGGCGCCCAAGGCCTGCACCGTCGCCGGCATCGGCCGGGCGTGCAAAAGCTCATCCGCCGCCACCAGTTCACCGGCGTCGAGGATCCCGAGCGGCGTTTGCAGGCCGCCAACCAACTTTACCAATTCGACGTTGCCCTGAACGATCTTATAAGCCCGTTCCGGCACAACGCCTTCAGCGACGATAACGTCGCCGTCCTTAAGTTCCTTCGCCACCCCTTACTCCTAATAATAGGACAGGCGCCCAGGTGGCCCTATGGTGGGGTGGAAAGCGTAAAGATGCTGTTAATTTATCGCCGCGCCGGATGCCTTCGGCACCGCAAGTCAGCTAGGCCGTTCAGCCGCCGACTATTTCGTCCCGAAGTGCGCGACGGATGTCGCCAAAGACGCCCTCCCAGGCGCCCGGCCGCTTTTGCCGGAACAGGCGCGCCGACGGATACCAGGGGCTGTCGGACCGGCCCCGCATCCAGCGCCAGTCGGGGGCGAACGGCAGCGCGATCCAGACCGGCTTGCCGAGTGCGCCGGCAAGATGCGCCAACGCCGTGTCGACGGTGACGATCAGATCGAGCTGCGAGACAACTGCGGCAGTGTCGGCAAAATCCTTGAGCCGGCCACCCAAATCGGTGACCAGCGACTCGCAGCCCAACTCGGCGATCTCGCTGCTGGCAGGGCCCTTTTGGAGACTGAACATCGAGACCCCCGGCAATCCCAGAAGCTCGATGAAATGCCGAAAGCCGGTTGAGCGGTTGCGGTCGTTGCGGTGCGTCGGGCGCCCGGCCCAAGCAATCCCGATCCGTTTCATCGATCCCAAATTTGCCGGTAGCTGCACCGCTTGCGGATCGGGCGCCGCCAGATAGGGAACATCGGCCGGGATCGACCCGGCATCGGTTTCGAAGACGTGCGCCAACGACATCATCGGTAGATAAAAATCGAATTCCGGCAGCGGCTGGCCGCGGTTGATCGCGCGGTCGACACCGGCGACCGTCGACATCAGGCGCGCCAGTTCCGGCTGCACCTCGACAATGACGGTGCCGCCCCGGGCCTTCACCATCGGCAGATAGCGGGCGAACTGGATCATGTCGCCGAAGCCTTGTTCGTGCGTCACCAGGACCGTCTTGCCCTTGAGCTCACGTCCGTCCCAGAGCGGTTTTCCCAAGTCGCGGCGGGGATTGCGATCCAAGTTCCAGCGCGATTCGTAGGCTTCGAACCCGTCCTTGAGCTTGCCGTCCTCCAGCAGGGTCAGCGCCCGGTCCCATTGGCAATCGGCGTGATCGGGATTGAGCGATAGCGCCTTGTTGAAGCAGCTCATCGCCGCCGAGGTCTGGCCAAGATCGCGCAGCACCAGGCCAAGATTGTAATATGCCTCGTGGCTTTTCGGTGACAAGCGACCGCCTGCTGATGGCTCGCCTGGGCAACTTCCAGCCGGCCGAGCTCACGCAGTGCGTTACCCATGTTGGAATAGACGCCGGCATTGTTCGGCCTGAGCACCAGAGCGCGGCGATAGCAGGCCACCGCCGCTTCGCGGTTGCCGAGCGCTCTCAGCGCCACTCCCATGTTGTTGTAAACATCAGATTGGCGCGGATTCAAAAGCAAGGACTTACCGTAGTTCCTGACCGCATCGGCCAGCGCACCGTCGCGGTGCTGACCGGCCGCCATCTGAAACAGGCGAACCGCTTCGCGTTCGCGGAGCGCATTGCGTTGGTCTTCCGGCAGACTGCGCCAGATTTCCATCTTGTCGGCATCAACGGTCTGCATTCTTGGGGCTGCTGCTTGGGCCGGCGCCTTTTCACGCGGCGTCACCGTCACCTTCGGCTTGGCCGGCCGGATGACAGCCTTGGCGCGCCGTTTACCGGCACTGGCGGCCCCTGCGGCCGGCTTGGTTTTTTTTGCCATGACCCCTCCCGAATGCGCGATGGCGACCGCGCGATCCTGGCATATTGCTTCGCAACGGCTTGAGCCGCAAGTGGCCGATCAAATAAGATCAAGCACCTTTTCTGGCGGCCGGCCGATAACTGCCCGACCGTCGGCGACCACGATCGGCCGCTCGATCACCGCCGGATGGGCCACCATCGCATCAATCAGCGCCGTTTCGGACAGCGCGCTGGCGTCGATGCCGGCCGCCAAAGCCTCCTTATTGCGCAGTATGCCCGCCGCCCGAAGACCGAGGAGGCCCAATATCCGCTTCAATTCGAACGCACTCGGTGGTTCCTTGAGGTATTCCACGACCCGGTGCGGAACGCCCCGACCCTCGATCAGCGCCAAGGTTTGGCGGGATTTCGAGCATCTTGGATTGTGATAGATGACAAGCGGCATTGCGGACACTCCCTTGGCGGCGATCAGTCCTGCTTGGCGCCACCTTGCGGAGCGCGAGGTGGCACGAAAATTTCGACCGGCTCGCCGACCGGAAGACTCTCGACGTATAACGACTGACTGGGGAACGCAAAGCCCGCCCCGGCGCCTTCGACGATGTCCATGATCTTGTAGGCCAATGCCTCACGGGCCTTCAAATACTCCGCCCAGACAGTGGTCCGGGTGAAGCAATACAGCATTAAATCGATCGAGGATGATCCGAACTGCTCGATATGCACGAAGGTCGAAACTTCACTCGGCGAAGCGAAGGCGTCGTTTTCGACGATATAGGCGAAGATTTCGTCGCGTATCTTATGCAGTTGCGGCACCGAGGTACGGTACTCGACGCCGATCGACCATTTGATCCGGCGATAGGTCATCTGCGAAAAATTGACCACTGCGGTATCGGAAAGCTGCGCATTCGGGACCATGACCGGGGCCTTATCGAAGCGCCGGATCATGGTCGAGCGGAAGCCGATGCTCTCGACGGTGCCCTCGACGACATTGGGAACGAGAATCCAATCACCCTTGCCAAACCGCTTTTCACCTAAGATCAGCAATCCGGCGATCAGGTTCTTGAACAAATCCTGGGCACCAAGCGCAACGGCGACGCCAAGTAGACCGGCGCCGGCAATGATCGGCGCCACTTGAATACCCCAAATTTGCAGCACCGTCGCGGCGCCGACACAAATGATCGCCAGCCGGAGCGCCTTCACCATCCACTCGACCAGTTCGCGGGTGAACAGCAGCTCAAGACGATCGAAGGCAAGATCGATCGGCCGGAGGATGCGAAGTGTCGCCCAGAAAATGGTGATCGCGACCAGGCTCCGCACCACGTTCAAAGTGACATCGGCGTAGATCCCCTCGAGGTGCAGATATTGAGTGGCGAAAAAGATGCCGACGACGATCGGAATAAAGCGCAGCGGTGGGGCCAAAAGATCGACAAGCTTGTCATCCGCCGTCCATGGGGTCCGCTTAGCCGCCAGCCGAAGCCCGCCCAACGCGAACCTGGCGAACAGTCCACGAAAAATCAAAAAACCCATGAAAATCGCCAGCGCGCCGAAGATACGCGTGAAATTGACGCCCCCGACACCTTGCCGCCAGATGTCGATCACGATTTGCCAAAAGGCACTTAGATCTTCCATGCCGCCGTCCCATTGCTTCGTTCGATATAGGATAAGGAATTATCGTGGCTTGGTCGAACGCGGGGATTCAAATCCATTTCAGTTTTCGGAAAATCACGACCTGCATCACGACCACCCCAGCCAAGATGGCTACCACCATCCAAAATCCCATTTTTGAATCGGCGAATGGGATCCCGCCGACATTCATGCCGAGAACGCCTGCGATAACGCCGAGTGGCAGCATCAGAGCCGCGACGACGCTCAATGTGTACATGTTGCGGTTGATCTTTTCGGTAATGCGGTTGTTCAATTCGTCCTGCACGACGGCGGCGCGTTCGCGAATGGCATCCAGGTCTTCGACGATCCGAGCCATCTGATCGACGCACTCGCGAAGCATGATCCTGTGTGTCGCGCCGATCCAGGTGGCATCGTCCTGTGACAGCCTGTTCAATGCGTCGCGCTGCGGCGACATGTAGCGCCGGAGCGTGATGGCGGCACCGCGCAATTCCACCAATCGGTGCCGCATGCCGATCTCGGCGCGGGTCAGGACTTCCTGTTCGAGCGCGTTGATGTCGTCGTCCATTTGCTCGATCACCGGGCTGATCCGTTGCGCCAGCCTGGACGCGATCACCGCGACCAGTGCGCCGATGTCCTTGGGACCGTTGCCGGCCTCGAGGCTTTCGGTGATGTCGGATATTGCCTTCAGACGGCGAAGCCGGACCGAGATCAACCGAGTGCCGTCGACCCAGATTCGGAGACTCACCATGTCGTCCGGTTCGGCGCCGGGATTGAGATTGACCCCCCGTAGCGTTAGCAGCATGCCGGCACCGATGCTGGCGACACGGGGCCGGGTTTCCGGCGCGATCAAGGCATCAATGACGATGTCGTC
>JAQBZY010000099.1 GCA_027620395.1 Pseudomonadota bacterium | reverse complement strand
CATAACCGCCGGCCATCGGCCAATCCGGATTAGGATCGGGCGCCGGCAGCAGCACTTTGGTGCCGGCGGCGCTGGCGTCGGCGCTTAAGCTCCGCTCATTCAAAAGCACCGCGATCCGTTCGCCGGGAAGCGGCTTCGCCTTTTTGCCGAAGGGATCCCAATCGCTAAACGAACTGCACCCCGACACCAGGACCATCGCGGCCGCCGCCACTACCAAGCCGAATTTGCGAATTTTCCGCGCCACTTGCATCACTGTCCGATTGCCTGCAACAATTCCTGTGCCCGCGAGCGTACGCCGCCGGGCGATTGGGCGTCCAGTGTGATCGCTTGCAAGTATTCGGTGGCCTTGGCGGATTCACCGGCCTTGATGGCCAAAAGCGCCAAAAATTCCCGTGCCGAGTGCCGCCAGACGCTTTTCGGATCGAGGTAGGGCTGCAGGCGGGCTTGGATTGCGGCAGGATTATCGGCGCCGGCATTGATTTCATGCAGGGTCCCCAGGATCGTCGCCAGATCGCGCATCGATTTGTCGACATTGGCATCGGCGGCGACACCGTAATAAGCCTCGGCGGCGACCATGGCCTGACCCTGCTCGGCGAGGAGGCCGGCTCTCTTCATGCGTGACAGCACGGCAAATCCAGACGTGCCCTCGGATTCGAGCTTGGCCAGCGCGGCGGCCGCCTGATCGAGTTTGCCGGATTCGGCCAATATATCGGCGGCCACCAATTGTCCGGTCCAAGTACTCCGGCGGTCCAGATCCCAGGCTCGCCAGCCCTGATACCCGGCGACGACGACGACGACCAGCACGGCCACGCCGATCAGATAATGGCCATAGGCGTTCCATAGCTTCAGGGCCTGCTCGTGCCGCAGGTCTTCTTCGATTTCTTGCAGCAGCAGGTCTTCGTTCTGGTCCGCCAAAGGGGGTCTCCGCGCGCAACGATCTGGGTCATGCCAAAAGGCGCTGAAACATATCGACCCGATGGCCGGAATGCAAACAATCCCAGCGGTTTAGCGAGCGGACGCAAGGTGGTGGGCGGAACGCCTTGGATTAGCCGGTCAATTGGCCGTTAATTGCCCGTTAACCTAACCCAGACGACAATGCCAAGTCACCGGGACAAGTTACCGGCCTTCGCGCCAGTTGGAGCGGCAATACCATGAAATCGCGGGCCTTCATGCTAATCCGAGCCCTCTGTCTGTTGGTGCCCTTGAGTTTGGGCGGCTGCGATCCGTTCACCATCGCCCAGGTCGAAGCCGTATCGGTGATGGGAAGCGATAAGACGGTGATCGATCACGCGGTCTCGATCGGCAGCGGCAAGGACTGCTCGACGATACGCAAGGAACGCGGCATGACCTACTGCGTCGAGGATGAAAAGATCATAAACCCGAAAATTTTCTGCTATCGGGATTTGGGCCGGGTGACGTGCTACGATCGTCCCGACCCGTACCGGAACGCGCAACAGCGGGTCGATATGAACGACCACAACCGGCCGAAATAATTCCCATCCCGCTCGCGCCGGCATTCTGGAACTAGCCATGCGCTTGCGAACGTTATTTTATCTGACACTTCCACCGTTGCTGCTGGCCGCTTGGGCCGGGCACGTGTTCTTGGGCGACAAGAAACAAACGCCCGAGCAAGCGTTGTTGGCCGACTACGCGCAGCGGATAGCGATCGCCCGGGCGGCGACCGCGACGGGCAATTATCAGGAATTCACCAAGCTTGGGAACCTGTTGCGGCTGGCGCCGGCACCTCTTCGGAATGGTCCTGAAGCCTTGAAATGGCTCCGCAAGGCCGCCGATAAGGGCTATGCGGCGGCGCAACTCGGTCTTGGCGAGATGTATGAGCAGGGCCAGGGCGTCAAGCAGGACTATCATCGCGCCGCCGAATGGTACGTGTTGGCGACACGATTATCCAAGGACTCGGTCGCTTATTTCCGGCTGGGCGAGTTGTATCTCAAGGGTCACGGGGTGGCCCAGGATTACTCCAAGGCGCTGGCCAATTACCAGATCGCCGCCGCCGCCGGGCACCCGGTCGCGCACTATATCTTGGGCACCATGGCCGAATCCGGCTGGGGCATGGATCGCGATCTGATCGCGGCCTACATTCACTATGCCATCGCCGCTGCACAGGCGCCGGCGGTGACGGCCTACCACCAGGAATTTAATACTCAGGCCGCCAAGGCCCGCGTCACGGCGGCGATGAACCGGAGTCAGGTCGATTTCGCCGAAAAGAAATTGGCCACCATGCCGAAATAAGGCCGCTTGATCCCCCGGAAGTCCGGGACTTGACCGGGCACCTTGCTGGTTCCACCATCCGCGCGACATCGCAAACACCGGAGGCGACACGTGCCAATCCAACATGCCGCGCCTAAAATTCTGATCGCCGAGGGCAATACGCTTGAGCGCAGCCAGGCCATGCGGGCTGCCGGCGGCGAGACCAACGCCGAGCGCTACGTCAACGAAATCCGCCGGATGTTCCCGAAGGCCCGGATCGAAACCGTGCTGCCGGCCGACGGCGACGGCTATCTGCCCGCCGGCATGGGCTTGGCCGATTTCGATGGCTTGGTGTTCTCTGGCTCGGGGCTGCACATCTATGCCGCCGAGCCGGCTGTCACCCGCCAAATCGATCTGATGCGGAGCGCATTGGATGCCGGCATGTCTGTTTTGGGTAGTTGCTGGGGCTTGCAGGTGGCGGCGGCAGCCACCGGCGGCACGGTCATCAAAAGCCCGCGCGGCCGCGAAGTCGGCATCGCCCGCAAGCTTTGTCTGACGGCGGCCGGCCGGGCGCACGATCTATACGCCGATAAATCGGACGTGTTCGATAGCCCGTGCGTCCATTATGACGAGGTGACACACCTGCCGGCGGGCTCGGTGGTCTTGGCCGCCAACACCCATTCGGCCATCCAGGCGGCGACCATCCGCCGTGGCGCCGGATCGTTCTGGGGCGTGCAGTATCACCCCGAGTTTGATTTGCATCATCTGGCCCGCATCTATAAACGCTATGGCGCCGACATGGTGTCGCAGGGATTTTTTCAAGACATGGACGCGCTAGACCGACACGCCGGGTTGTTGGACGCCTTACATCAGGACCCGGAACGCAAGGACATCGCCTGGCAACTCGGTATCGATGCCGATGTCCTCGACGCCGACATCCGCTGCCGGGAAATCCGCAACTGGATTGAGCGGGCGGTGCTGGCCATTTGAGAGAGTTGTGCCAGCCTAGCCGCCGAACAACTGGCTGCCGCGAATGCCGTCAAAAATGAACTGCACGGCCAGCGCCGTCAGCAGGACGCCGATCACCCGCGATATGGCGTTCAAGCCGGTGACGCCGAGTAGCTTTTGGATCTGCGATGCGATTAGTAGAAAGCCTAAGCAGATCACCAGAACCGCGATCAAGGCGGCGATGACGACCGCCATCTTGGCCGGATCGTGCGCCGCGTTGGCCATCAGTAGCACCACCGCGCCCATGGTGCCGGCGCCGGCGATCAACGGTGTCGCCAACGGAAACACCGAGATATCCGGCCGGCCGACAGCCTCGGCGTTTTCGTCGGCGGTGGTCGAGCTGATGCCCGACGAATGCGCCATCACCATGTTGATGCCGACCAGCAGTAAGAGAATGCCGCCGGCCGCCTTCAAGGCCGCCAGCGAGATGCCGAGATAGCCCAACAGCGTCTTTCCGAACAGCGCGAACAATAACAGGATGACGCTGGCGATCAGCACGCCCTTGATGGCTGTCCGTCGCCGCTCCAGCGGCGTCAGGTGCGTCGATAGGCCGGCATAGATGGCGGCGACGTCGATCGGGCCGATCACGGCGAAAAACGTCGTGAAAGCGACCAGCGCGGTTTCAATCAGATCGGGACGAATCGTCGTCATTGGTCCTCTTAGCACCAGGCAACACTGCCCGACCGCACGATCAGAAGGCGCGATGACGCGGCATCATGGCCAAGACGCAGGCAGTGGTGGCGGATTAAATTTTACCAACCATCGCGGCTTCGTACATGGCCCGCATCTGCCGCACCCCGGCCTTGCGTGGGTTGCCGCCGGCGGTCGGATCCTCGGCTGCCATCTTTGAAAGCTCGTCCAGGCGATTGCCGTCGACGCCGAGCTCGGCGGCGGGGTGTGAAATCTTGAACTGCTCGCGGAGCTGCAACGACCAGTCGATGATCGCCGTGGTGCCGCGGCCCTTGAGCCCGAGCCACTTAGCCAAGCGTGCCATCTTGTCGTTGATGGTCTTGCGGTTGAATGCCAGCACGTAGGGCATGAAGACGGCATTGGTGCGGCCGTGATGGGTATCGAAGATGGAGCCGACCGGGTGCGAAAGCGAATGGATGGCGCCTAGGCCCTTCTGGAACGCGGTGGCACCCATGGCCGCCGCCGACATCATGTGCGCCCGCGCGGTCAGATTTTTGCCGTTGGCGACGGCTTCTGGCAGCCATTCCTTGACCAGCCGCATGCCCTCGACCGCAACGCCCTCGGCCATCGGATGATAGAACGGCGCGCAATAGGCTTCGAGGCAGTGCGCCAGCGCGTCCATGCCGGTCCAGGCTGTGATATTGGCCGGCAGCCCGGCGACCAGTTCCGGATCGCAGATGACGATGCCCGGCATCATCTTTGGGTGGAAGATGATCTTTTTGGTGTGCGTCGCCTCGTGCGTGATCACCGATGCGCGGCCGACTTCGGAGCCGGTGCCGGACGTCGTCGGCACGGCGACGATCGGCGCGATGCCGTCCGGATTGACATTCTTCCAATTGCTGCCGACGTCCTCGAAGTCCCACATCGGCCGGGTTTGTCCGACCATCAGCGCGATCGCCTTGGCGGTGTCCATGGCGCTGCCGCCGCCCCAGGCGATGACGCCGTCGTGGCCACCGTCGCGGTAGACGCGGATGCCGCTTTCGACATTGGCGCCGATCGGGTTCGGCCGAACCTCGGCGAACAGGCCGGTCGGCAGGCCGTCTTGCTCGTTGGCGGCGATAGCGTCGCCGATCATCGGCAACAGCTTGATGCCGGGATCGGTGACCAGCAACGGCCGCTTGATGTCGAGCGCGCGGCAAGCCTTGGCTAATTCCTTGATCCGGCCGACGCCGAAGCGGACCGAAGTCGGGTAGTTCCAATTGCCGATTAGAGGTGAGTTTTCGTCGGACATGGTGGCTTTCCTATTTGCGTTCGGCCCAGGCCAGCGCAAAACCGGCGCCGGCGAAGACGCTGGCGAAAAAACGGTTGCGGAACATCGCCTGACGGCGGGTTTTGATCAAGCTCCCCAATTGCCCGGCGGCGACGCCGTAGACGGTGTAGTTGAGGAATGACAACGTCGTCGAGGTAGCGCCCAAGATCACCAGTTGCAGCACTGGGTCGGCGGCGCCATCCATGAACGCCGGATAGACCAGGACATAGGTCAACGCCGATTTCGGATTGGTCAACGTGATCAGCGCCGCCTTGGCGAAGATCGAGCCGGCCTCGCGGCCCGCCAAGGCCGGTGCCGCCGCCGGTTCGGTCGGCGACCGCCAGGACTGCCAGGCGAGATAAAACAGATAAACGACGCCGACCCAACGCAAAACCTCGAACAATTGCGCCGACGCGGCAATGAAGGCGATTAGGCCGAGGCTGACCAGAGTGACGTAACAGATGACGCCGAAACTGAAGCCGGCCGCCGCCGCGATGGCCGCCGTCGCTCCGCGTCTCGACCCGACGGCCATGGAAAAGGCGGCGTTCGGGCCAGGGAATGCCGCGACGGCGATCCACAGCACGGCGAACGTTGCCCAGGTCTCGATCGGCATGGTTCAGCCGCCCGACTTCAAATGAAATGATTTCGGCTGCGTCAGTTGCTCGAATCCGAGCGCCGACAGCGTGCAGCCGCGACCCGAATTCTTGACCCCGGTCCAGGCCAATGCCGGGTCCAAATAATCGCAGCGGTTCATGAAGACGGTGCCGGTCTCGAGCGCATCGCCGATCCGAAGCGCCGCGTCTTGGTCTTTACCGTAGATGGCGGCGGTCAGACCATAAGCACTGTCGTTCATCAATCTGATCGCTTCCTCGTCGCCAGCCACCGGCATGATGCCGACCACGGGGCCAAAGCTTTCTTCGCGCATGACATCCATGTCGTGGTTCACGTTGACGAGGATTTGCGGCGCCATGTAGGGCGTGCCGGCTTTGTCGGCGGCAAAT
>JAQBZY010000098.1 GCA_027620395.1 Pseudomonadota bacterium | reverse complement strand
ACGGAGACCTGATCCAGCCCTTTAATCCGCTCAGCCGGGTCCCGACATTGGTGCTGGACGACGGATCCGTAGTGATCGAAAGCGCCGCCATCCTCGACTATTTGGACGAGTTGACCAGGGCGCAAACCGGCGCCGAGGCGGCCCTGATCCCGGAGCGCGGCCCCGGTCGGCGCGCCCAGCTGCACATCATGGCGCTGGCCACCGGTCTCGCCGACAAGGCGGTCGGGCTGATGTATGAACGCCTCCTGCACGAGGTCACCTCTGCCGATTGGATGGCGCGCTGTCAGCGGCAGATAGCCGGCGTGCTGGCGGCATTGGAACGCGACCACGCCGCCCGGCCGACCGACTATTGGTTCGGAGATCGGATTGGCCACGCCGACATCGCGGTCGCCTCGGCGCTGCGGTTCCTTGGCGACGCACACCCGGACGCCTTCGATCCGGAGCGCTGGCCTGCGTTAGGCAATCACGCGGCATGGTGCGAGGCGCTAGCGGTCTTTCAGGAAATTTGCCAGCCGTTGGTGGTGCCGCGCTGACCGCGGCCTTGGTGGTGTCGCGCTGACCGCGGCCTAGGCGGCGACGCCGAGCATGTCCCTGGCGAACCCGGGGTAGACATCGGCGATCTCGCGCCCGACGCTGGAGCGAAGTAGCGCCAAGCGTTCCGGTTCCGGCGCCAGCGTCTTTGCGACGCGGTCCGGTATCTCGATCTCGAAGCCGGTGTTGTCGCGCACTTCCTCGACGGTCCTGCCCGGCGTCACACTTTCAAGCCGGAATCGCCCCCGCCCGGCATCGAACGACATCACGCAAAGCTCGGTGACCAGATACTTCGGCCCGCCCGGGCGGCGCACGTCGGGTGCACTGAGGCCGGGGGCACTGACGAAATCGACTTTCGGCACGAAAACGCGGCGCGTGTGCTCGGGCCTGAATAGGATCACCTTCGGCACCACGAAATACATGTAGGCCGACCCGAACGAGCCCGGAAACCGCTTGTCGACTTTCGGATAATCGCCGGTGCCGACCAGATTGATGTTGGCCTCGCCATCGATCTGGACGCCGCCCAGAAAAAAGACATCGACCCTGCCCTGCCCGGCGCAGTCGAAGATTTCCCGGCCGCCATCGGTAAACGGATTGGTCGCCTTGCCATGGATCAGCGACACCCTGGGCGTCCCGCCCTTGAGTTTACGAACCAGCAGCGCCGCCGCGCCGGGGATCGGCGATGCTGCGCCGACGGCGACATGGCGGACATCCGGCGTTTCGATCAGCCGGGCAACGGTCGTGATCAGGAATTCGGCGTCCGAATAATCGGCGTCACCGCTCATTCGGCGGCGGCCCGGGTGCCGGCGAACACCGTGCGCTCGAGATAGGCCCGGAAGCCTTGCTCACTTCGCGCTTCGCGGCCATAGCAGGCGAGTTCGTCGTGATCCGGCTCGTAGTGTTCGACCAGGCCCAGGGGCTTGGCCCCCATCGGCGCCTCGGCCAACGCCGACACATAAAGGCCCGGCAGCGCGCCGGCCGCCGTCGCTTCGCTGGCCAGGAGACTTTCGTTTTGCACCCGTTCGACGGTCACCAACAACGTCCGAGCGGCATGCGCGATGGTCGCGAGCTCGCGCCGGCGGCCGATCCAGACGTTGCCGTCCCGATCGGCGAGCGGCGAGTGGATCACCGCGACATCGGGCTGGATCGCCGGGATCAAAACGATTTTCCCGTTGCCCCGCCCCAACGGATCGTCGACCACTTTCCAGTCATTGCGCTGCTTGACGATATCGCTGCCGATCAGGCCGCCCAAGGGCATGAACGGCACGCCTTTTTCGGTCGCCTGCAAGGCGGTGTGCACGGCCGGACAGGTGGAATCGATCACTTCGACGCGACCCTGCTCGACGGCGGCCGAGAACCTGGGCGCCAGGCCGACCTCGCCCAGCGTCACGGCGGCGCATTCGACCCGCTTGACGCAGCCGGCGCCGATCAGCATGTCGGCCGCCATGCCGCCGATCGGCACGGTCAGAATATGCAAGTCCTTGGCGCCACGGCGGATCAAGGCCCGGATCAGCGCCATCGGCACGAAGCTATATTCCGGTGGCAACGCCAAAAGAGCGCCGTCCGGCACCCGCGCCGCCAAGTCGTCGAGCGAACCTAGGATCTCGGTCATTGAGTCTCCGCGCCTCGCATGGACGGTCAGGAACCGGGCTCGATTCCCTTCCAGTACTTGGTGTTCAAGTCCATCATCATGCCGTCAAGTCGGTTCTCGAGGCAACGGCGAACGCTGAAGAAGGCACCGGCGCCGACACCGGACTGACAGAAACTAAGGATATTCTTGGCCCGCTCGGCCGCCGGGCGAGCCACCGACTGATCATCACCAATGGCCTGGCCCCATAGCTCGCCGCGGTCGCTAGCCGTCATCCGGCCCTGCGCCGGGGTTGCATTGACCAGACGGTTGATCAGCGTCGTCGCTTGCAGGGTTTCGATGTGTTTGGCAAAAATGCCGTCGGCGATTGGGCGTAGCGCGGCCAGCGCATGCTCGACCTCGCCAGGACGAATCGGATCGGGATCGCCGGTGATATCGGCCGGAATCAGCACGCTCCGTTTCTTGATCGCAATGGCCACCGGCTTCAGGCCGAAAAACGCGGCGCCATGCTCGGCGATGGCGACCGTGACCGACGTATAGCCCCGGAGCTTGACGATCCGGACCTCGGGCGCTGGCCGGGAATGCATATTGCCCGCCGCGTCCTCGAGGATCAGCCTGAACCCCTCACCGGCCGCCCGGTAGACCGCATTTGGGCCCGCCACCGGGCGGTGCGGCTGCATGCAAAAGGTGGAAATGTCGGCGACACAGGTACCGTCCGCACATTGCAGGCGGTTAGGTTCGTCGGCGGCGGCAACACCCAGTATCTGCGGCGCGGCCTCGGATTTCGCCGGCACGGAAAGCAGAGCCAGGACGATGGTGGCGGCCAGGATGGGACGGTCACGCATGGTGGGTCTCCCCCATTCTTGGCGGCGGTTCCCCAATGCTCCCACATACCGATTGGAAACGTCAACTTTTGCCGATTGCAAAATGGTGTAAGATAAACCTGGGATTTGGTTCCTGGGGGATTCCGAAACCTAAAAGGAGACCGCGAATGGCGACCATGAACGATTTCGATCCCGAGGATTGGAAGCGGATCGCGCAGGCGCCGATTATCGCGGCGGCGATCATATCGGCCTGCGACGATGTCGGCGAAGACCGAGAATCGGAAAACGAGGAAATCGACGCCTTCAACAAGTCGATCGCCAAGCTGCGCAAGAAATATGCGAACGTGGAACTGGTCCAGGCGGTGATCGACAGCATCGAACGCGACGATACGTCCGAATTCGAAAAACTGTTCGCGACCCTCGGCGCCACGGAGTCGCACGAATCTCCGCTCGACGACCGGGTCACGATGATCGCCGAGAGCACCGAATTGATCGACGCCAAAGTCGATAAGAAAGAAGCCAAATTATACAAGAAATTCATCATGGACGCGGCGACCGATGTCGCCAGTGGGTCGAAGGAAAGTTTCTTCTTTTTGGGCGGCAATATCAGCAAGAAAGAGGATTTCTTCCTCCGGCAATTGCAACGCGCGCTCGGGATTTGATCGGCAATGGCGGAACGTGACGCTTTCAATGACGAGGAATGGTCGGAGCTATGTTCGCTACCGCTCGTCGTGGCGACTCTGATTTCGGCGGTCGACTACAGCGCCCAATCGGAAGGACGGGAGTTCAACGCCTTTGTCGATTTTCTGCGCCAGGTCGGCGGCCGCCGCAAGCGGGCGCCAATCGTCGACGCCGTTCTGAAAGACGCCGCCCCGATCGATCAAGCGGCGTTTCGCGACCAATGCACCATGATCGCGACGGCGCGTAGCGGCGAGAAGCCGATCGAGGCCGCCTTGAAGCGGATCAAGCAATCCGGCGCCTTGCTCGCCGACCGGCTGGAACCGAAACAGGCCAGCGCGTTCCGCGACTTCATCATGGAACTCGGCGGCGCTGTCGCCCGGGCGCACAAGGAAAGCATGCTGCCGTTCGCTAATCCGGTCAGTCACACCGAGGATTTCCACTTGCGGCGGATCAGCAAGGCGCTGGGAGTTTAAAAACCCCCGTCCCCGCCCGATTTGTCGAGCCCCTTAGCGCCGCGTTTGTCGGTGTCCTTTAAGTTCGTGCCTCTCAGATCGGCGCCGGTGAAATCGGCGTCGACCAGAAACGAGCCCCGGAAATCGGCGTCCCTGAGATCCGCTTCGGTGAAATCGCAGGCCGTGAAATCGGCGTTCGTTAGGTTGGCGCCGTTCAAGAGCGCGCCTTTGAAGCGGCAATTTTCGAGATTCGAACGCCAGGAGCCACCGCCGGCCCGGGTCGAGACCACCACCTCGCTCAAATCGACGGCGATCATGTTGGCACCGGAAAGATTGGCGCGGACGAACTTGGCGCCCCTCAAGTCAGCTCGGTTCAGCACCGCACCCCGCATGTCGCAATAGGAAAAATCCGCCATCAAGCATTCGGCCTTGGAAAGATCGGCGCCGCGCATCACCGCCAAGGAAAAATTCGCCGCCGACATGTTCACTCCGGCGAGGCCGGCGTCGGTCAGATCGATTTTCGAAAATACCGCCCGCCGGCCGGTCTTGCCATTGCTGGTCACCCATTTGGCGTGTTCGGAAATGATATCCTTGAGCGATATGTCGACCCTGGCCAAGGTCGCCGCCATCTTGGCCTCGGTGAGATCGACATTCGAGAAATCGACGTTGTCGAACATGGCGCCGATCAGATCGGCCCCGGTCAGATCGGCGCCGTCCAAGGTCGTGCCGGCGAAAACGGCGCCATGAAAGATGGCGCCGGAAAGATTGGCGTCGGTGAAGTCGGTGTTCTCCAAATTGCATCCGGTCAGGTTCGACAGCGATAGATTGGCGCGGACGAACTTGGCGTTCTTCAGATTGCAGTCGGTCAGGTCGGTCTGCACGACGATGCTGTCGGATACCTTGGCGCCGCTCATATTGGCGCCGTGCACCTTGGCCCGTTCCATCCCGGGCGTCGCGTCGTTGACATTCATCCGTGTGAGTTCGCCCCGCTCGCCGGATTGCAACAGCACGCCATCGCGCATGTCGGTTTCGACCAGAGACGCCAAGGTCAAGTTCGCGCCGGCGAGACACGCGCCACGGAGGTCAGCCCGATCTAGCGTGGCGCGAACCAGCACCGAATGCCTGAGATCAGCCGCGAACAAGTTGCATTCGGTCAAATTGGCTTCGGCGAAGTCGCAATGGCACAGCAACGAGCCGACGAAATCGGCGCGCCTCAGATCGCGGTTGGAGAAATCAAGATACGAGAGATCGTACTTGCCAAGTTTGGCCCGCTCGCCGCCGCGCACGCTGTTCACGAAATTCTCGTGCACGGTGATGATTTCGTCGAGTTCGCGTTGCGTGAGTCTTTTCCAACCTGGGGTCGGCTGCTGTTTTTCGTCGTTCGCCATGCTCCGCCTTTGCCACTCTCAATCTTTGGTCATCTAGAATCGCCATCTGCCAGCCAAGATACACCTTCCGGACGTTGCAGTCTGTGCCGGTCGTCACTACGATGCCGGCCGGCGGATTTCTTGGGAATTGGATCACAACATGGCTGGGCAGAAAATTGCCACGGCACCGAGACCGGTTCATGTCATAGGCGGCGGCCTCGCCGGTTCGGAGGCGGCGTGGCAGATCGCGCGTGCCGGCGTCCCGGTGGTGCTGCACGAAATGCGGCCTGTGCGGAAGACCGACGCGCACCAGGGGGCGGGTCTGGCCGAACTGGTATGCTCGAACTCGTTCCGCTCCGATGACCGCGAAACCAACGCCGTTGGCGTGCTGCACGAGGAAATGCGGCTGGCCGGGTCGCTGATCCTAACCGCCGCCGACGCCAACCGGGTGCCGGCCGGCTCGGCGCTTGCGGTCGACCGGGACGGATTCAGTGCCGCAGTCGAGCAAGCGATTTCGGAACACCCGATGATCGAAATCCGGCGCGAGGAAATCGCCGGCTTGCCCTCCGAGGACTGGGATAGCGTCATCATCGCCACCGGACCGCTGACGTCGCCGGCGCTGGCCGCCGCCGTCCGCGAGCTTGGCGGCGAGAACGAACTTGCCTTCTTCGATGCCATCGCGCCGATCGTTTACCGCGATAGTGTCGATTTCGGCAT
>JAQBZY010000097.1 GCA_027620395.1 Pseudomonadota bacterium | reverse complement strand
GCCGATCCAGACAAAATTATCGCCGCCGTTAAACGTGGGCACCAAGCGTTAGATTCGTTCCACTAGCGGAGCTTCTTTTGGACCCGGATCGTGAAGTGCTCGGGGTGGGTTTCGCAGCCCAGCAGTTCGTTGCCGGTGGTCTCGCAAAGAATTTCGAAATCTCGGGGTGCCGCCGGATCGGTGACCTCGATCACCAGGATATCGCCGGACATTAAATTTTTTATCCGTGTGTTGGCGCGGAGCACCGGTATCGGACAGTTCAGTCCCTTGAGATCGAGGTGGTCGGTGGTCATGGGGGCTCCTTGGCGCGCCGGGCTATCTTAGAATTGGTTACGAAATGCCGTTAGGCAATAAGTTTAAAAGCCCGGTCACGCAGCTTTAACATAACGTCCGGCCCCGTCGTCGCCATCCATCATGGCGACCCGACCCTCGTCGATCAGATGATGCAGATGCGCCAATGTCTCGCCGATGGCAAAAAACATCTGATGTTCGTCGAGTTCACGCTTGAACAATCGGCCCAGAACCTCGACCCCGGTGCTCGGCTTGGCGCACGCCGACGCCGTTTCGTCCAAACGATCCAGGTGGTGCTGGGTCAAATCGTCGAGCCGGTCTTTGAAGCCCTTGAACGGCCAGTCGTGACTCGGCAACACCAAGGGATCGCCCGGCACTTCCCGGCCGAGCCGCGCCAAGCTCTCGAGATACAGCGCCAACGGCCGGCCTTCCGGTTCCTGCGGCCATACCGATACATTGGGACTGATCCGGGGCAGCACCTGATCGCCGGAAATCAACAGATTGAGCTCGGCGCAATATAGACAGGCATGTTCCGGCGCATGGCCACGGCCGACGATCATCCGCCACCCACGGCCGCCGATGTCGATCTCGTCGCCATTTTCGATGCGGCGGAACGTGGCCGGGATCGGCGACACAACGCGGGCATAGTTGCCAAGCCGCTTGGCCACCGTTTCCATCATCCCGGCGTCAAAGCCGGCACGCTTGTAAAACGCCTTGAATGCCTGCAACGATTGATCCTTGCCGTCCAACCACAGCATCCGGCCAAACGTCCACTCGGCGAGCGGCATGATCAACGGCGCCGAAAACCGTTCCGTCAGCCAACCGGCCAAGCCGGCGTGGTCGGGATGAAAATGCGTGACGACGACGCGCTTGATCGGCCGGCCGGCCATGCGGCCGACGAACAGCGTTTCCCAAGCCGCCTTCACCGTATCGTTGCAGATACCGGTATCGACCGCGACCCAGCCGTCACCGTCCTCCAGCAGCCAAAGATTGATGTGATCGAGTTTGAATGGCAGTGGCATCCGATGCCAATGCACGCCGGGCGCCACTTCCATGGTGGTGCCGAGCGCCGGCTCGCCGTCGAATGGATAGTGAGGCTTGAAAGACAACTGATCCCGCCGGGCTGATGATGATGCGGCGTCTAATTACGCCATCGACCGGCTGGACGCCACCTTAGATTTGAAACCAGTAGCGCTGCGTCGGCGGATCGCCGACTTTCGGTTGAAACTTTTGCTTTGAGAGGAAAGCCGGCGGCGGCGCCATTTTGACCTTTAAACCGGGTTTCGGCGCCGGCCGGCCGTTGAGGTCGAGCCCGTCCTG
The DNA here is from genome assembly GCA_027620395.1 of Pseudomonadota bacterium. Classification (GTDB taxonomy): domain Bacteria; phylum Pseudomonadota; class Alphaproteobacteria; order Rhodospirillales; family Casp-alpha2; genus JAQBZY01. Next base: position 4,551 of record JAQBZY010000097.1, on the reverse strand, counting down.
CAGCGCCTTTTCCTGGACCACAATGTAGCGAAGTTCTTCCTTGATGAATTCCGAATGTCGCGTTGGTTCCGCCTTCAAGACGGCTGAAATAATTCCCAGCCGCACCGGCTTCGCCAATCGGTGGAAGTTTTCGAGCATCAGGAATTTAATCGACGGGCGCACCGACACCGACAGCAGAATGCTTAGCACCAGCTTCTTTCTGATGTCGTTTCTGAGATTTCCGGCCTCGGTGAGTTCAAAGAATTCGCGGACGAACTGCCGGGGCGCGACCTCGCCGTCGAGCAGACATTTGAGGTTATCGCGAAGCGCCGCAGTGAATTGTTGGCGGCTTTCGAAAACGAAATGCGATGCGTGCTTGGTGATGCGGGCAATGCTGTCCGGTTCGAAGGCGTGCTCGGAAACGTGGCGCAAGCACTCCCGGACCAGTTCGTGACGCGACGTGTCGGCGACGATCGAGAACACGCCCGCCACAAGTTCGGTGCGGTTGCCGATCGGACAAAGTCTGGCCGCCGCCGCCAAGGCCATCGGGCTTTCCGGATCGCGGGCGCACATCACGGCCAATGCCAACGGATCCTCGAAATCATGCAAATCGATGTCGCGGTTGAGCAGATTTTCGGGCACCAGGAGCCTATCTTCCTCGCCCGGAATCAGCAGTGGCTCATGCCGGCCGTAACTTTGCTTGATCGCCAAGGCCGCCTTGAGGCCGTCCGTGGATATGCCGAACCGGTCGCTCATGCTGCCCGCTCGCTGCGCCGCCAAGGCTGCATCGGCGACATTTTGGCCAACCAAGCCCGATAGAGCAGCGCACCATCACGGATCGCCGCCGCCGGTAGCGCCCGGTTGGCGGCTTCCTGCTGGCGCAATGCCTGACGCATCGCCGACATTTCCGACTCACGGCCGAGCCGCCATGCCAACGGCGCGTCGACCATCGCATCCAAGGTCCGTTCGCGGGACCCGATCCGATCGGCAAGGACCAAAGTCATGAATTGTAATGAGGCGTCCGGCGGGCACAGCGTGCCGCGACGCCACTTGCTGACGGTCGAGGGTGCGACGCACAGTATCTCGGCGATGTCCTTGCCAGCGATCCCCGCCTCGGCAAGCCCCCTGAATACCGGCCTCACGTCCATGCAATCGGAATCCCAGCCGGCCTGCATGCTTAACCTTCCCCCCTCGCAAATCCCAGTGCAAAAGCTCGGAATCACAATGGTTTATCTGAGCCCACCCACAGTGGAAACAGAAATTAGTGTGTTTTCGGTTAATTACCGCTATATTTCGTAGGTAGCGCGAAATGTCGGGTTGCCGTGCGTGAGTGAGGCGACAGCCCTGGGCCTCGCGGCGACTTCAATTCAAGCCGTCCAGCGCCACCCTGACGATGCTCTCAAATGCTGCCGGATCGTCCAACGACCGCGCGACAATCAGACCGCCTTGCAACGCGGCGATGAGCGACAGCGCCCGGGCGTCGGCGTCCGCCGGTGAAAGTCCGCCGACGACCAAGTTCTCTGCCAACCGCAGCCTACCTTTTAGAAAGAAAGTCCGTGCGGCATCGGCCACTGCGACCGGCAGGCCGGATATTTCAGCGCCAAGGATACCGCAGAGGCAGACCATCCGATCCTTTAGCAGCGCATGGCGAAATCTCGCCACATAACGCCCTACCCAATCATTTCCGGCTTTGCCGCCTTCCTCGACCAGGCGGAAAAAAATCTCCGAATAACGATCGATCACCGCTGCGCCGAGATCCCCTTTGGTCGGAAAGTGGTAATGGATACTGGCTGACTTGACGTCGATGTCGGCAGCAATATCACGGAAACTGAAGCCGTTGTAGCCGTTGAGCCTGATCCGGCGTTCGGCGGCATCAAGGATTTCGGACCGTGCATCTGTCTTACGGGGCATCGCAACCTCACATTTCTACCATCTGATAGATAGGCTCTTGACGGCCAATTGGGAAGATGTATTATATCAGTATTATATCTACTGATAGATATATATGCTTTATCTCACAGGGAACCACCAGAATGAAAATCTATGAACACAAAGGTTTCCCCAATCCAGCCCGCATACGCATCGCGCTCGCTGAGAAGGGATTGCTCGACCAGGTCACTTTCGTTGCCATCGACGTAACGGCTGGAGAACACCGTCGGCCGGAATTTTTAGCCAAGAACCCTTCGGCCACGGTCCCGGTTCTTGAACTCGACGACGGCATCACGATTTCAGAATGCACCGCAATTACTGAATATATCGACCATTTATCAGGTACCACGGAGTTGACCGGCACCGATCCAAAGGAACGCGCCGTCATCCACATGATGCAGCGGAAGATCGAAGGCGGCCTCTTGGATGCCATCGCGGCCTATTTCCATCACGCCACCGACGGCCTCGGAGCAAACATCGAGACCTACCAGAATGCCGACTGGGGCCGCCATCAACGCGATCGCGCCATTGCAACGATGCACTGGATGGATACGTTACTGGCGGAACGTTCGTTTCTCGCCGGTGACCGTTTCACCGTCGCGGACATTACCGCCATGGCCGGGTTTGCGTTTGCCGATTTCGTCGATTTGCAAATTCCGGGCGACTGCGGGAACCTTTTGGCCTGGCGCCGGCGCGTCTCGACACGCCCAAGCGCGAAAGCCGCGGCTTGAACGCGAAACGGAGCCGATCATGAATTTGAATGATAATTTTTCTGTCCGAGTCGTCGATCTCCCTGGAGACACGCCGTGGTCGCCGTCACCAAGCCCAGGCGTCGAGCGACGGCTCTTGGACCGTATCGGTGACGAAATTGCCAGGGCCACTTCGGTTGTCCGATATGCGCCGGGGAGTTCCTTTCCGGCGCATGTCCACACCGGTGGCGAGGAATATTTCGTGCTGGACGGTGTCTTCTCTGACGAGAACGGCGACTACGGTCCAGGTCACTACGTTCGCAATCCTTCGGGAAGCCGGCATGCGCGACGATCTTCGTCAAGCTGTGGCAGTTCCAAGACGGTGACGGCGAACAGACGACTGTCGACATCGGCCACGCGCCATTTGTGCCCGGCCTCGTCGATGGGCTGGAAGTTCTTCCGCTGCACGAATACGGCAGCGAATCCGTGGCGCTGGTGCGTTGGCGGCCGGGCACGCATTTCAGCCGGCATACTCATTTCGGTAGCGAGGAGATATTCGTTCTCGAAGGCGAGTTCGCCGACGAACATGGCCGCTATCCGGCCGGCACCTGGCTCCGCAATCCGGATGGCAGCACGCATCAGCCGTTCTCCGACAGCGGCTGCCTGATCTATGTAAAGGTCGGCCACCTGATTGCGGGGAGCGAGGTTCTCACGGCACCCGCCGCCCGCTAGCATTCCCGTAGGCGACGGCCGTCCCGGCGTCTACAATGTTGGCATGCGGATCGGCATCGACCTAGGCGGCAGCAAGATCGAAGGCATCGTGCTCGGCGACGATGGCCGCGAGATTGCGCGTCGGCGGATACCGAGCCCGCGTGATAACTACGGCGGCACCGTCCATGCCGTCATTGATCTGGTGGCGGCATTGGCCGCCGATTCTAGCTGCGATTCCAAGACGCCGGTCGGCGTCGGCATTCCCGGCATGGTCTCGCCGGCCACCGGCTTGGTGAAAAACGCTAACTCGACCTGGCTGATAGGCCACCCCTTCGACCGCGACCTAGAGGCCGCCCTCGGCCGTCCGGTGCGCGTCGCCAACGACGCCAACTGCTTCGCGGTGTCGGAAGCGGTCGACGGCGCCGGTTCCGGTTCGGATGTCGTGTTCGGCGTCATTTTGGGGACCGGCGTCGGCGGCGGCATCGCCATCGGCGGCCGGGCGATTGCCGGTCGCAACGCCATCGCCGGCGAATGGGGCCATAACCCGTTGCCTTGGATGCAGGTTCTGGACGGCATCGACGAACGTCCCGGACCGGACTGCTATTGCGGCCGCGCCGGCTGCATCGAGACATTTCTTTCCGGTCCGGGCTTGGCCCGTGACCATGAGCGGCTGGGTGGCGGCCCAACGAGCCCCACCGACATCGCCGCCAGCGCCGCGTCAGGCGACGGCGCCGCCGTCGCCAGCCTGCATCGCTACACCAACCGCCTGGCCCGGGCGCTGGCCGGCGTCATCAATGTTCTCGATCCCGATGTGATCGTCCTCGGTGGTGGACTTTCCAACATCGAACGCCTCTACGCCGACGTGCCGGCGATGTGGCAAGCGTGGGTTTTCTCCGACAGTTGCGATACCAAGATGCTCCGGAACCAGCACGGCGACAGCTCCGGCGTCAGGGGCGCGGCTTGGCTTTGGCCGCCGGATTTGAAGCACCGCAAGAAAGGACCAACATGAGCACCGTCGAAATCGAGCGCGACACTTCCGGCGCCGCCCGGCTGATCATTGATCGGACGCATAAAGGCAACGCCCTCGACCGGGCCACCGTCCAAGCCCTGACCGAAGCCGCAAGCGATCTGGCCGGCGATGCCGGACTCCGGGTCGTCGTCCTGATGAGTAAGGGCGAGCGGGCGTTCTCCGCCGGCGCCGATCTGAGTGATTTGGCGGCGTTGAATGCCAGCACGGCACGCG
>JAQBZY010000096.1 GCA_027620395.1 Pseudomonadota bacterium | reverse complement strand
CGGCCAGCGTCGAGATGAAGAAGATCACCGCCATCGGGAACAGCGGGACCACGAACCAGACCGTTCGCTGCGCCTCGACGATTGCCGACAGATTGAGCGAGCCGGCGCAAAGCAACACGTTGATGATGATCAATCCCATCGACACTTCGTAGGACACCATCTGCGCCGCCGAGCGCATGGCGCCAAGGAACGCATACTTCGAATTCGACGCCCATCCGGCCATTAGGATGCCGTAGACGCCTAGCGACGAGATCGCGAAAAGAAATAGGATGCCGACGTTGATGTCGGCCAATACCAGCCCCTTGTCGAACGGGATCACCGACCAGGCGACCAGCGCCAGAACGAACGTGATCATCGGCGCCAGCATGAAGACGACGCGGTTCGACCCGGTCGGAATGATGGTTTCCTTGAGGAACAGTTTGACCCCGTCGGCGATCGGCTGCAAAAGCCCGAACGGTCCGACCACATTGGGGCCGCGGCGGAGCTGCATCGAGGCGATGACCTTGCGCTCGGCCAGCGTCAAATACGCCACCGACAGCATGATCGGCACCACGATCGCCACGATCTTGATGACGATCCATGTCCCCGGCCAAACGTATGTGGTCCAGAGATCAACCATGGGTGCCAGTCTTCCCTTGCTTCGGCGCGACGAACGCCTGGGTGCATTCGGCCATGGTTTCCGAATTGCGGCTGATCGGATCGGTCATGTAGAAATTGTCAATCGGTGAGTGGAAAGGCACATCGGACAATTCGCCCTCGGTGCCGAAGGCACCCCAGGTTGCCTGCATCGTTTCTTCGGGCCGCATGAAGTTGGCGTTGGCTTCGACCAGCATGCCGCGCACCGACCCGAGATCGTGGCACGCAATCGATTTGCCAAGCACATCCGAAAGTGCCCGGATGATGGTCCAGTCCTCGCGCGCATCGCCGGGCGGAAACGCGGCCAGGCGGGTTTGCTGGACCCGACCTTCGGTATTGACGTAGGTCGCGTTCTTTTCGGTATAAGCGGCGCCCGGCAGGATCACATCGGCGCGGTGCGCGCCCTTGTCTCCATGGTGGCCCTGATAGATCACGAATGCCTTGCCGAGGCGGCTGATGTCGATTTCGTCGGCACCGAGAAGATACACAGCTTCGATCTCGCCGTTGCCGGCACCCTCCAAGATACCGGCCACGTCGCGGCCACCATCGCCCGGCAAAAAGCCCAAGTCGAGGCCGCCGACCCGTGCCGCCGCCGTATGCAGCACGTTGAACCCATTCCACGACTTGGCCGGCACATGAATCCCGAATTTCTCGGCCACTTCCCTGGCCAGCGACAGCACCGCCGCGCCGTCGGGACGCGTTAGCGCACCCTGGCCGATGATGAGCATCGGCCGCTGCGCCGCCTTCAGAACCTTGGCGAAATCACTGCGGCCGCTAAGCAGCTTTTTGAGTGCGGCGGGATCGGTGCCGAGATGCTGATAGCTGTAGGACAGATCCTTGACCTCTCCGATCAGACCGATCGGGAACGGTCCCATCAACGACCGCTTGAGGATCCGCGCGTTCAGGACCGCCGCTTCCCAGCGCGGGTTGGAACCGACGATCAGAAGCGCGTCGGCATTTTCGATACCGGCGATACCGCTGTTGAAGATGTAGCCGGCGCGAAACCCCCGACCCAATTTGGCGCCATCCTGGCGGCAGTCGATGTTGGTTGAACCGAGCCCGGTCATTAGCGCCTTCAACGCGACCATGGCCTCGCAATCGGCCTGATCGCCGGCAATGGCCGCGATCTTGGCGCCGGCAAGCCCGCCGATCCGCTCGCGGATCGCGGCGAATGCCTGTGGCCACGTCGCCGGCTGCAATTTGCCGTCCTTGCGGACATAGGGCATATCGAGGCGTTGCCGCTTCAAGCCGTCGCAGGCGAAGCGAGTTTTGTCGGAAATCCATTCCTCGTTAATTTCGTCATTGAGGCGCGGCAACACGCGGAGTACCTCGGCGCCGCGAGTATCGACCCGGATATTCGAGCCGACGGCGTCCATGACATCGATGCTTTCGGTTTTTTTCAATTCCCAGGAGCGGGCCACGAAGGCATAGGGCTTGGACGTCAAGGCGCCGACCGGACAGAGATCGATGACGTTGCCGGAAAGCTCGGAATCGACGGCCTTTTCCAAATAGGACGTGATCTCGGCGTGCTCGCCCCGACCCAACATTCCCATGTCGGTGATGCCGGCGACCTCGGTGGTGAAGCGGACACAGCGCGTGCAATGGATGCAGCGGGTCATGATGGTCTTGATCAGCGGGCCCATGCGCTTATCTTCGACTGCACGCTTGTTTTCCTTGTAGCGCGAATGATCGAGGCCATAGCCCATGGCCTGATCCTGTAAATCGCATTCGCCACCCTGATCGCAGATCGGGCAATCGAGCGGATGGTTGATCAACAGGAACTCCATCACGCCTTTGCGCATTTTATGAACGGCCGGCGTGTTGGTGTGCACGACCATGCCGTCGGCGACCGGCATGGCGCACGACGCCACCGGCTTCGGCGACCGTTCGAGCGCGACCAGACACATCCGGCAATTGCCGGCGATCGACAGCCGTTCGTGATAACAGAAGCGCGGAATCTCGATCCCGATCTGCTCGCAAGCTTGCAAGATCGTCAATCCAGGATCGACCTCGATCTCGCGTCCGTCGATGGTGAGCTTCGGCATGCTGACGTCCTACCCTATCGCCCTACTCGGCGGCCTGCTGCGGCTTCTGGCCGGCGATCCGCACCTCGACCAACGGCCGGAAATTCCTAAGCAATCCCTGGATCGGCCACGCCGCCGCATCGCCGAGCGCGCAAATGGTGTGGCCTTCGACCTGATACGTCACCTGTTCGAGAAGCTGCACTTCGTCGGCGGTCGCCTTGCCGTCGCAGATCCGTTCCATCATCCGCCACATCCAGCCGGTGCCTTCACGGCACGGCGTGCATTGGCCGCAGCTTTCGTGCTTGTAGAATTTCGAAAGCCGGGTGATGGCGCGCGGCAGATCGGTCGACTTGTCCATCACCATGACAGCGGCGGTGCCGAGCCCCGAGCGCACTTCCTTGAGCGAGTCGAAGTCCATCAAGACCGTCGAGCAGGTTTCCTTGGTCAGGACCGGCACCGAGGCACCGCCCGGAATGACGGCCAGGAGATTGTCCCAACCACCGCGCACGCCGCCGGCGTGCTTTTCGACCAGCTCCTTTAGGGGAATGCCCATGGTTTCTTCGACAGTGCACGGTTTGTTGACGTGACCGGAGATGTTGAACAGCTTGGTGCCAGTGTTGTTGGACCGGCCAATGCCGGCGAACCAAGCCGCGCCGCGCCGCAAGATGGTCGGCGCAACGGCAATGCTTTCGACGTTGTTGACCGTCGTCGGACAGCCCCAGACACCGACATTGGCCGGGAACGGCGGTTTCATGCGCGGCTGGCCCTTCTTGCCTTCGAGGCTCTCGATCAGCGCCGATTCCTCGCCGCAGATATAGGCTCCCATGCCGCGATGGATGTAGAAATCGAACTTCCAGCCGCTGCCGCAGGCATTGTCGCCGATCAGGCCGTTGGCATAGGCCTCGTCGACGGCGCGCTGTAGCGCTTCGGTTTCGCGAAAGAACTCGCCGCGCACATAGCAGTAGGCCGCATGCGCCTGCATGGCGAAACTGGCAATCAAGGCGCCTTCGACCAGCTTGTGCGGATCATTGCGCATGATTTCACGGTCTTTGCAGGTCCCCGGCTCGCCTTCGTCGGCGTTGATGACCAGATAGTGCGGCCGCTCGCCGACTTCCTTCGGCATGAACGACCACTTCATGCCGGTCGAAAAGCCGGCGCCGCCTCGGCCACGAAGGCCGGATTCCTTGATTGTGGCGATGATCTTGTCGCGTCCCAAATCCAGCAGCGCCTTGGTATCGTCCCAATCGCCGCGCGCCCGCGCGCCGGAAATGCCAACGTCCTCGATGCCGTAGATATTGGTGAAGATGCGGTCGGCGTCCTTCAGCACCAATCGTCTCCGCCAGTTGTCTTGGCGCCGGCGCGGGCGGCGACCTTCTCGGCCCGGAGGTCGTCTTGGTGATTGAGGCTGGTCAATCCGCCCATCGGCTCGCAGGTGTAGCGGCCGCCGTGCGAACCGGTCATCGGCTGACCGCCGGCGCGAAGTTCCTTGAGGATATTCACCGTCGATTCCTTGTCGAGATCCTCGTAGTAATCATCACCGATCTGCATCATCGGCGCGTTGACGCAGGCCCCCAGGCATTCGACTTCCGAAAGAGTGAATTGGCCGTCCGCCGTGGTCTCGCCGAAATCGACGCCGAGTTCGTGCTTGCAGGCATGCGCGATGTTGTCCGATCCCCTGAGCCAGCACGGCAAGTTGGTACAGACCTGCACGTGGTGCCGGCCGACCGGCTTCAGATTGTACATGGTATAGAAGCTGGCTACCTCGAGCACCCGGATCGCCGGCATGTCGAGGTACAGGGCCACATATTCGATCGCCGGCATCGGCAACCAACCGCCCGATTGACGCTGCGCGATATCCAAGAGCGGCATCACCGCCGAGCGCTGCCGGCCCTCTGGGTACTTGGCGATGGCGGCCTTGGCCAACGCCTCGCTTTCGGCCGTGAAGAGGAAGGTTTTGGGTGTGGCGCTCATCGGTCGATCTCCCCGAACACGATGTCGATCGAGCCGATGTTGGCGACAATATCGGCCAACATGTGGCCCTTCGAGATCAACTCGATGGCCTGCAACGACGCAAAACCGGGCGCCCGGATCTTGCAGCGGTAGCTCTTGTTGGTGCCGTCCGAGATCAGATAGACGCCGAATTCGCCCTTCGGCGCCTCGACGGCGGTATAGGTCTCGCCAGCCGGCACCTTGTATCCCTCGGTATAAAGCTTGAAGTGATGGATCAGCGCTTCCATGGAATGCTTCATGTCGTCCCGGGACGGCGGGGTGACTTTGTGGTCGGTGGATTTGGCCGGTCCCAAGGGCATTTTCTCGATCGCCTGGCGCATGATTTTGACGGATTCCCGCATTTCCAGCATCCGCACCAGATAACGGTCGTAGCAGTCGCCGACCTTACCGACCGGAATTTGAAACTGGTAGTGCTGGTAGCCGTCGTAGGGCTGCGATTTGCGAAGATCCCAGGCCAGACCCGAAGCGCGGAGATTGGGCCCGGTGATGCCCCATTCCAAACACTCCTCGACACTGAGAACGCCGATATCGACGGTTCTTTGCTTGAAGATGCGGTTCTCGGTCAAAAGCGTCTCGATATCGTCGCACATCGCGAGAAACCCCGGACACCATTCGTAAATATCGTCCAAGAGCTGCTGCGGCACGTCCATGGCGACGCCGCCCGGGCGGAAATAGGCCATGTGCATCCGGGCACCGGAGGCCCGCTCGCAGAATTCCATCAGCTTCTCGCGGTACTCGAACCCCCACAGCATCGGCGTCATGGCGCCGATATCCATGGCGAAGGCGGTGATGTTCAGCAAATGGTTGAGAAGCCGGCCAATCTCGGCATAGAGCACCCGAATTGTCTGCCCCCTGGCCGGGACATCGAGGCCCAGTAACTTTTCGACGGCCAGCGCGAAGGCATGTTCTTGATTTTGCGGAGATGAATAGTCGAGTCGGTCGAAATAGCCGATCGCCTGGGTGTAGGTCTTGTACTCGATCAGTTTTTCGGTGCCCCGGTGCAGCAAACCGACGTGCGGATCGGCACGCTCGATCACCTCGCCGTCCATTTCCAGCACCATGCGCAAAACGCCATGCGCGGCGGGATGCTGCGGCCCGAAGTTAATGTTGTAGTTCTTGATTTGGATTTCCGCCATCAGTCGGCGCTCCCGGGCGGCTTTTCCGCCTTTTCGTCGCCTGGCAGCACCCGTTGCACGCCTTCCCACGGGCTCAGGAAATCGAAGCTTCGGAATTCCTGGGTCAGTTTGACCGGTTCGTAGACCACCCGTTTTTGTTCGTCGTCGTAGCGCACCTCGACATAGCCGGTGAGCGGGAAATCTTTCCTGAGCGGATGGCCTTCGAAGCCATAGTCGGTGAGAATGCGGCGAAGATCGGGATGGCCCGCGAAGGCGATGCCGAACATGTCCCAGGCCTCGCGCTCCCACCAATTGGCGGCTTTGAATAGCGCTGTCGCCGACGGTACCGCTGTATCCTCGTCGGTCCGAAGCTTGACCCG
>JAQBZY010000095.1 GCA_027620395.1 Pseudomonadota bacterium | reverse complement strand
GAGATCGGTGTCTTCGGCTCGAACCCGAAGGCGCGCTGGGTGGCGTCGATATCGGCGTAGGTTTCCTTGACGTCGCCCTTCTGCATCGGGAGCAAGGTGATTTCCGCCTTGCGCCCAAGCGCGGATTCGAGGAGCGAGATGAAATCGGTCAGTTTCTCGGAGCGGTGATTGCCGAGATTGTAGATTGCGGCCGGCACGGCATCGCCGGCCGGCGGATTATCCAAGCATCCCAGCACACCGGCGACGATGTCGTCGATGAAGGTGAAGTCGCGGCGCATGTCGCCTCGGTTGAAGACCTCGATTGGCTCACCGGCGAGAATTTTTCGGGCGAAGATCCAAGCCGCCATGTCGGGTCGGCCCCAGGGGCCATAGACCGTGAAGAACCGGAGCCCGGTAGTCTTGATCTTGTAAAGACGGGAATAGCAATGTGCCATCAATTCGCCGGCCCGCTTGGTGGCGGCGTAAAGCGACACCGGTTCATTAACCGGATCCGTAACGGAAAATGGCAGCTTGGTGTTGGCGCCATAGACCGACGACGACGATGCGTAGACGAAATGTTTGAGCCCGGGAAGTGCGCGGCAGGCTTCCAACATCACCAACTGCCCCTCGACGTTGGAATGCGTATAGACGTGTGGGTCCGAGAGAGAATACCGGACCCCAGCTTGCGCCGCCAGATGCACGATCCTGTCGATCCCGGCATGGGCCTTGAAAAGTTCACCGATGGCACCTCGATCGGCGATGTCGGCGCGGACGAAGGTGAAATTCTTCGCGCTCAGCAGCTCGGCGAGGCGCGCCTCTTTGAGTTTGACGTCATAGTAATCGTTGACGCTGTCGAGCCCGATCACCTGCTCGCCTCGCGCAAGCAAGGCCTTGGCAGTATGATAGCCGATGAAACCGGCGGCACCGGTAACCAGAACCGTCATGGAATCCCCTCAGAACACATTATCGGCCGATACCGACCGCAGCCCCGTATAGCCCGGTAGGCGACTAAAATCACCCCGAAACATCCCGGAATTCCTTGACAATAATAGGTCAGTAATGCTTACTTAATTTTCCCACGATTGTTAGCGTGCCGCTTCGGCACTACCTTTCGTCACGGAGGCGCCGCCATACATATGAGCCTGATCAGAACCACGCTTGAAGATAAATATAGCGTCGAGCAAGGCCGCGTCTTTCTGACCGGCACCCAGGCGCTGGTCCGCCTCGTTCTGATGCAGAAGCGGCGCGATCTAGCCGCCGGGCTCAACACCGCCGGCTACGTCACCGGCTACCGTGGTTCGCCGTTGGGCGGTATCGACAAGGAATTCGGCGCCGCCCGCCGCTTGCTCGGCGAGGCCGACGTGAAATTCCATCCGGCCGTCAATGAAGACCTGGCGGCAACGGCGCTTTGGGGCTCGCAGCAAATCGGGCTGCATCCGGGCGCCAAATACGACGGCGTGTTCGGCATCTGGTACGGCAAGGGGCCCGGCGTCGATCGTTCCGGGGATGTCTTCCGCCATGCCAATCTGGCCGGCACGGCGCCCAATGGCGGGGTTCTGGTTTTGGCTGGCGACGATCCGGCCTGCAAGTCGTCGACGGTCCCGAGCCAAAGCGAACACGCCCTGATCGACGTTCAGATTCCGTTTCTTCATCCGGCCAACGTTCAGGAAATTCTCCGCTTAGGCCTCTTGGGATTGGCCATGTCGCGCTACGCCGGGCTTTGGGTCGGCATGAAATGCATCACCGACAATGTCGACACATCGGCCTCGGTCGACATCGATCCATCGCTTTACGATTTCCGGCTACCGACCGATTTTGAGATGCCGCCGGAGGGCTTGCATATCCGCTGGCCCGATCCGCCGCTCGAACAGGAAATGCGTCTGCACCGGCACAAGATTTATGCCGCCCTCGCCTTCGCCCGGGCCAACGATTTCAACACCATCACATTGGATAGCCCAACGCCCCGGTTCGGCATCGCGGCGACCGGAAAATCCTACATGGATGTCCTCCAGGCCTTGGACGATCTCGGCATCGGCGAGCGTCAGGCGGCGGAGATCGGGCTCAGGCTCTTCAAGATCACCATGCCGTGGCCATTGGAACGCGATTCGGTCCGGCACTTCGCCGAAGGCCTCGAAGAAATCCTGGTCGTCGAGGAGAAGCGCGCCGTCATCGAGAATCAGCTCAAGGAACAGCTTTATAATTGGCGCGAGGACGTGCGGCCGCGGGTCATCGGCAAGTTCGACGAAAACCGGAATTGGATTCTGCCGTCCGCTGGCGAGTTGACGCCGGCCCGGATCGCGCGCGTCATCGCTGCCCGCATCGCCCGCTTTCACAGCAGTCCCAAGATCGCCGAGCGTTTGGAGTTCCTTGACCGCAAGGAAGCGGTGCTGGCGCAACCGGCAGCCTCGGCGGCGAAGCGGATTCCCTATTTCTGTTCCGGGTGTCCGCACAATACCTCGACGCAGGTACCCGACGGCTCGCGCGCCGCCGCCGGCATCGGCTGTCATTACATGGCGATCTGGATGGACCGGCGCACCGAAACCTTCACCCACATGGGCGGTGAAGGCGCCAATTGGATCGGCCAGGCGCCGTTCACCACGACGCCGCACATCTTCGCCAACATCGGCGACGGCACCTACTTCCATTCCGGCATCCTGGCGATCCGGGCCGCTGTCGCGTCCGGTGCCAACATCACCTACAAAATTCTATACAATGACGCCGTCGCCATGACCGGTGGACAGGCGCATGATGGCCAGCTCGACCCGGTCCGTATCTCCAATCAGGTCCGCGCCGAGGGCGTGGAGCGGATCGTCGTCGTCACCGACGAGCCGGAAAAATACGGCCCGGGCGCCGGCTTCGCGCCGGAGACGACGGTGCATCATCGCGACGATTTGGACGCCGTGCAGCGCGATATCAGGACCGTGCCCGGCGTTTCGGTCCTGATCTACGACCAGACTTGCGCCGCCGAAAAACGCCGCCGCCGCAAGCGCGGCCGCTATCCGGATCCGGCGCGGCGCGTCTTCATCAACGAGGACGTGTGCGAAGGGTGCGGCGACTGCGGCGTCGCGTCGAATTGCGTTGCCGTGGTGCCGAAGGAAACCGAGCTCGGCCGCAAACGGGCCATCGACCAGTCGGCCTGCAACAAGGATTTTTCCTGCCTCAAGGGTTTCTGTCCGAGTTTCGTCACCGTCGAGGGCGCCGAGCCCAAACAAGGCCGTGGCGTCGGTCATGTGCCTTTCCAAACCCTGCCCGATCCGGCGCCTGCCAAGCTTGAGCGGCCCTACAATGTCGTCGTCACCGGCATCGGCGGCACCGGTGTCGTCACCATCGGCGCCGTCTTGGGCATGGCCGCGCATTTGCAAGGGCTAGGCATTTCAATCCTCGATGTCGCCGGCCTAGCGCAGAAAAACGGCATGGTCTACAGCCACCTCCGCTTCGCCGCCAACCCCGCCGACATTCACGCCGTCCGCATATCCGCCGGCGGCACCGATCTTCTGATTGGTTGCGATATGATTTCGTCGGGCGACCCCGAGACCATCGGCAAGCTCCGCGCCGGCACGTCCCGGGCCGTCGTCAACGCGCACGAAACCATGACCGCCGATTTCACTCGCGCGCCCGATCTCAAGTTCCCGAGCGCCGACATCCGGGCCGCGCTTGGCGATGCCGTCGGCGGCAACGGCGCCGATTTCATCGAGGCGACCGATCTGGCCCGGTCCCTTTTGGGCGACACCATCGCCGCCAACATGTTCATGGTCGGCTACGCCTACCAGCGGGGACTGTTGCCGGTTTCGGCCGACGCCATCGTGGAAGCTATCCGCTTGAACGGCGTCGCCATCGATTTCAACATCTCCGCCTTCACCTGGGGCCGCCGCGCCGCGCATGATCTGGCCGCCGTCGAAAAGGCCGCCGGTCGGACAGCACGAGAAGCGGCGTTCGATCTCGATGCCTTCATTGTCAGGCGGGCCGACGATCTCGCAGCCTATCAGAATGCCGCCTATGCGGCGCGCTACAAAAGCTGGATCGAGCGCGCCGCCACGGCGGAAGCGAAGGCGACGCCTGGCCAACGCTCCCTCACCGAGGCCGTGGCCAGGGGCCTATTCAAGTTGATGGCTTACAAGGATGAATACGAAGTGGCCAGGTTGTTCACCGACGGCCGCTTCCTGCGCCGGCTTTCCGAACAGTTCGGTCCCGGCGCCCGGCTGACGTTCCATCTGGCGCCACCGATCACCGCCGAAACCGATCCACGGACCGGCCACGCGCAAAAGCGCGCCTACGGCCCTTGGATGATGACCGCATTTCGGCTGCTGGCGCCCTTCAAGTTCCTCCGCGGCACCGCCTTCGATCCGTTCGGCAAGTCCGAGGAACGGCGGATGGAGCGGCGCCTGATCGCCGAATACGAAACCCAGCTTTTTGAAATATGCGCCGGTCTGAATACCGCCAACCACGCCGCCGCCCGTCAGTTGGCCGGCCTGCCTGAGAGGATGCGCGGCTTCGGCCACGTCAAGGCCGCCAACATAGCCGCCGCCAAGGCCTGCGAAGGTGATTTGATGGCCAGCTACAGGGATCCGGCCAGGCAGCCTTCGGCGGCCGAATAATCCGGCTCAGGCTCAGAGCCGGAGAAACCACAGCAGCGCCGGCATCGACAAAAACGAGAACGCCGTCGAGATGACCACCGCGCCGGCGACTTCCTTACCGTCGGCGCCGTAGCGTTCGGCCAGCAAGAACGTCATGACAGCGACCGGCATGGCGCACTCGAGGATCAGCACGCCCCTGGCCGCGCCCTGCATGCCGAACAGATGCGCGACGGCGAAGCCGACGGCGATCCCCAGACCGATCCGCAGAAACGAGATCAGACATGCCCGGCCAAGGCCGACGATCTGCAATTTCGCCAGCGACACCCCCAAGGTGATCAGCATCAAGGGGATCGCGAAGTTGCCGAGCAGTGCCGTCGTCGATAGCGCGATCTTTGGCACCGGAAATCCGCTCAACATGAAAAAGACCGCCAAACCGACGGCATAGATGAACGGCTGTTTGAAGGCGTCCAACGGCCGGTAACTGCCGGAAGCAACGGCGATCCCGACCGTGACCAGCAGAATTACGTTGACCACGAAATAGGTGATCCCAAAGGCCAATCCGGCCTCGCCGAAGGCCAACAGGCTGAGCGGCAAGCCCATGTTGCCGGTATTTCCGAACACCACCGGATTGAGGAAGGTCCGGATCGACATCCCAAGCGCCTTCAAGACTGCCCAACCTAGCGCGAAAAACAGAATGTTCGTCACCAATGTCGCGGCGCCCATTTCGGCAAAGCTCGCCGGGTCCATGTTGGCCTTTACCAGGGCCGAAAAAACCAGGCACGGCACGCCGATGTTTGTCACCAGCGTCGTCACCATGGCGGTGTCATAGGGCCGGTCTTGGCGGACCCAAACAAAACCGATGGCGGCGCAGATGGCGACCGGGGCGACGACTTCGAGAATTATCTGCAATAACTGCAAAATCATGACCGGGCCGCCCCCCTGCGGCGAAACATATCCACGGAATAGATCGCCAACGCCGCCCAGATCAAGCCGAAGGTGACGACGTGCGCTGGCGTCAATGTCTCGCCATAGACCAGAACCGCAAGTGCAAACTGACCGGTCGGCGCTATATATTGATAGAACCCGACGGTGGCATAGCGGAGCCGGCGAGCGGCGGCGGTAAACAGGATCAACGGCACCGCCGTCACCAACCCGGCCATGATCAGGAGCCAGTCGGTGCCCCAATCATGCGCCAGGAAGGCGGCCTCGCCGGTCCATTGCAGGTATCCGAGATAGGCCAACGCGAATGGCAACAGAAACAGCGTCTCGGCCAACAGTCCGCCGGCGGCGCCGATCGGTGCCGTCTTCCTGACCAGACCGTAGAACCCGAACAGAAGCGCCAACGTCAGCGATATCCAAGGCAGGACGCCGAGCCCTACCGATAGATTGACGATTCCCGCCATGGCCAAGGCGACCGCCGCCCATTGCAGGGGCGTCAGCCGTTCGCCCAGGAACAACACCCCTAAGACGACATTGACCAGCGGATTGATGAAATAGCCGAGGCTGCATTCGAGGATAAAGCCGTTGCTGACGGCGGTCATGAAGACAATCCAGTTGAGCGACACCAGAACCGCCGCCAAAGCAAGGCGGGCCGCCAGATTACAACTCGCCAGCACCAGCC
>JAQBZY010000094.1 GCA_027620395.1 Pseudomonadota bacterium | reverse complement strand
AAAATTATCGCCGCCGTTAAACGTGGGCACCAAGCGTTAGATTCGTTCCACTAGCGCCACCTTTCTAAGCTCGCCCCGTACCGCCGCAGAAGACGGGGCTTACTCTCATTTAAGCGATCTGACTTCGCTCAAAACATTTGTTACAGAACTTTCCGGTCATATTGCAGCGGTCGCAGCGAGGTAGAAAGATGCGCGTATCAGTTTCACGGCAGCTCCTGGCTATAGCCGAAAGTCCAGTCAGGTGCCAGATAACGGCTGCAATTCGCCGTTACGCGGATCTCACCCATAAAGCATGGTTACTGATTTTTGAGCGCGAACCCAGAGCTGCAACAGTCACGGAATTAGGCGATAGCCGCCCGGTTCGGTGACCAGTATCTTGGCGTGCGACGGATCGTGTTCGATTTTCTGGCGCAGGCGGTAGACGTGCGTTTCCAGCGTGTGCGTGGTCACTGCCGCGTTGTAGCCCCATACCTCGCCCAAAAGTCTGTCGCGGCCGACCGCCTTGTCGCCGGCGCGAAATAGGTATTTGAGGATCGCCGTCTCCTTGTCCGTTAAACGGATCTTCTTTCGGTTCGCCTCGTCGATCAGAAGTTTATTGGCCGTTTGAAACGTATACGGGCCGATCGAGAACACGGCATCGTCGCTGCGCTCGTGCTGGCGGATGTGGGCTCGGAGCCGGGCCATGAGAACGCCAAACTTGAACGGCTTGGTGACGTAGTCGTTGGCCCCGGCGTCGAGGCCGAGAATGGTGTCGGAATCGGTATCGGCGCCGGTCAACATGATGATCGGCGAGCGCACCCCGTTGCGCCGCATCAGCCGGCAGACTTCCCGGCCGTCAATATCGGGAAGCCCGACATCAAGCAGGATCATGTCGTAATAATCCTCCTTGGCGATGTTGAGTGCTTCGGCGCCGGTGCCAACGGTATTGATCTGAAACTCCTCGTGCAGCCTCAATTGCTCGGCCAGCATTTCGACCAATGTCTCGTCGTCGTCAACGATGAGGATTTGCTTGCCGTTGCTCATGTCATCTCCCAAAAACCCCTGCCCTGGCCTGCCGCATGACATACCGGTGCCACTGCCTTATATAATAACCGGCATGGTGGCGGAAAGTGATAGGTTATCTTGATGACGGATGGCTCCAATCCTGACCACAAGCTGAGCCTGACGCTGATCGGCGTGCCGGCGGCACGGGCGCCCATGACCGTGCTGGCGGTCGAGCGCGCGCTTGGCGAGCTGCGCCGCGGCCGCGCCGTCGTCGTCCGTGGTGGCGGCGGCACTTCGATGTTGGCGTTGGCGGCGGAATTCCTCAACCCGGAAAGTTTGGCGGCGCTGTCGGAGGCGGCCGGCACGATGCCGATGCTGGCGCTGACAGCCAGACGAGCCGCCGTTCTGGGCCTCGCCGAGACGGCTGGCCGGATCGCCGTGGTATCGGGATTAGGCGGTCTCGGCGCCGACGAAATTGCCGCCCTTGCCGATCCGTTGGTGCCGGCGATGCTGGACGGAGAATGGCGGTCCAGGCTCGACGTCACGGTCCGCGACCGACCCGGTCACGATTGCGCGTCGGCGGCGGTGGCACTGACCAAGCTGGCCCGGATGCTGCCGGCCGCCGTGATCGCCGAGATCGGCCTTGCCGATTCCGAGGATATTGTGGTCTGGGCCAATCGCCGCGACTACCTGTCGGTCGATACCGGCGACGTCTTTCAGTTCGAGCGCGCCGCGGTCCGCAACCTGCGCCAAGTTGCGTCAGCCAGGGTTCCACTCGACGGTGCCGACGACGCTCGAGTCATTGCGTTTCGGCCCGATGACGGCGGCCGTGAGCATCTGGCCATCGTCGTCGGAGCGCCAGATCCGGCAAAACCGGTTCTCATTCGTGTCCATTCCGAGTGCTTCACCGGCGATCTGGTCGGCAGCCTGAGGTGCGACTGCCGCGACCAACTGCAGGGCGGGTTAGCGGAAATCAAGGCGGCCGGCTCGGGGGTGCTGATTTATCTCGCCCAGGAAGGCCGCGGCATCGGGCTGGTCAACAAGCTGCGGGCCTACGAGTTGCAGGACGCCGGCTTCGACACCATGGATGCCAACGAACAGCTTGGCTTCGACGCCGACGAACGGGTCTATTTACCGGCGGCCAAGATGCTGCGGATACTGGGCTATCAACAAGTCCGCCTGCTGACCAACAATCCCGATAAAGTCGACGCGCTCACCAGACTGGGCATTACCGTCGTCGAGCGGGTAGCGCATTCGTTTCCGTCGAACCGGCACAATGAATTCTACCTGAAAACCAAAGCCACTCGGAGTGGGCATCAGTTCTGAACGCCCCGCCGCTGCCGGGCAGATTCTGCCCTGGACCCGGATCGCCCATCCCAACCGAATCTAAGTCATTGGTTTTACGCGTTTAGTCGTGGCACGGTGATTGCTTATCTAACCTCGGGACAGTGGGTAAGGACGCGATATGGTCGCCGCAGCAGCAAATCAGAGTTGGCCGAGCGCCGCCTGGCCGAGCCGGATCGGCAGCGGGACCGAGCTGGCCTACGCCGAGCCGAAGGCCGCACCGGTACACGAAATGTCGATTTTCGGCGCCGACGGCTTCACCTTTGGCGATCTGGTCGACATCGTCAATCCACTACAACACCTGCCGATCGCCGGCTCGATTTACCGGGACATGACCGGTGACGAAATTGCCTCTGGCGCCAAGGTTTTGGGGGCGACGCTTTTTTTCGGCCCGATCGGACTGGTCGGATCGCTGGCCAGTCTGGCCGTCGAGGACGCCACCGGCAAGGACATCGGCGACCACTTGGTTGCGCTCTTCCGTGGCGATCAGCAGACGGACCAACCGGGCGGGCAGCCGCAAACGGCCGCCGCGCTGGCCGATTTTCAGCCGGCCGCCGGCACCGTGGCAGTAATCGCCGAAGACACGGTCAGTGCCTGGGCCCGCCGGGAAGCCGATTGGACCGCTCGGCAAAACACCGCCGCGCCGGGCAAGACAGCCGCCGCGGAAACCAGCCCGTCGCCGGACGCGGACGCATTTCTGCGGGGCGACATTGCCTGGATGCCGATGCTGTTGGCCGATACCCAGCCAAGCATCGCCAGCGCCACGGAAGCCTATCGCCGCTCGACCGCGCTGACGATGGCGGTGGCTGGTTAGGTGTCTGGCAAAGCGCCGACGCCGGGTAATTCGCTCACGCGATGATCATTGAGGTATTTCCCAGCGGCCAGCTTCGGTGGCGCACCAACACGTTCAGGTGCGCACTTGGCCGCGGTGGTGTCACCAAGACCAAGGTTGAAGGTGATGGCGCCACGCCGGTCGGCCGGTTTCCGCTGCGCCGCCTGCATGTCCGGGCCGACAGATTGCCCGAAATTGCCACCAGCCTGCCGCACCGCGCCATTCGCAGAACCGACGGCTGGTGCGACGATCCAGCCGAGCTATCTTATAACCAACTGATTCAACTTCCTTTTTTTGGCAGTCACGAGGCAATGTGGCGGGCTGACGGGCTATACGATCTGGTGGTCGAAATCGGCTACAACGACGATCCGCCCAAGCCCGGCCTCGGCAGCGCAATTTTCATGCATGTCGCGAAACCCGGCTATCAACCGACGGACGGCTGCGTCGCGCTGGCTCTGCAAGACCTCAAATCCCTGCTCGCCGAAATGACGCCCTCGACCGAGATCGAGATCCACGCCAGCGGTTAGCGCACCCTGCCCTATTCGTCCTTGTGTCGTTCGCCAAAGATGGCGGTGCCGACCCGAATGTGAGTGGCGCCAAATCGGATCGCGGCTTCGAAGTCGCCGCTCATGCCCATGCTGAGGCCGCTCAAGCCATTGCGTTCGGCAAGCTTGGCCAAAAACGCGAAATGCAGCGCCGGCGCCTCGTCAATCGGCGGAATGCACATCAAGCCCTTGATATCGAGGCTGAGACTTTCCCGGCATTCGGTGACGAAACCGTCGATGTCGGCCGGGACAATACCGGCTTTTTGCGGCTCTTCACCGGTATTGACCTGAATGAAACAAGCGAGCCGCCGGCCGGTCCGTTCGAACTCCCGGGCCAGCGCCGTGGCGATCTTTGGCCGGTCGACAGTTTCGATGACATCGAACGTCGCGGCCGCTTCCTTGATCTTGTTGGATTGCAGCGGGCCGACTAGGTGCAGGGTCAGGTCGGGTGTTCGCTCACGAAGCGCCGGCCATTTCGCCGCCGCCTCCTGAACCCTGTTTTCACCGAAGGCGCGGTGACCGGCGGCAATGACCGGTAGAATCCGGTCCTCGCCATGCATCTTGGAAATTGCCACCAGTTCGACGGCGCCGGTGGACCGGCCGGCAGCATCAGCCGCGTTTCGGATCCTGGCCAGGACCGCTTCCAGATTACTTGCGGGATCGACGTGATCGGTCATAGTTCGGCCATGAATCCTACCATCAGCGATAATCGGCGACCAACCGTAGCAAAGGCTGGGTGGCGGCTCAATCATCGCCGCCCTGGCCCAGTCGCTCTGCCTCGGTTCATCCTGATGACCGAGCTTAGGGGCGGCACCGATTGGACGGACGCCATCCGCCACCTGCCGCCAGGATCGGCGGTCATCGTCCGTGACCCCGACCCACGGGCACGCCTGGCGAAGATCAAGGCCCTGGGCCCGGTCGCGGCCGGGCAGGGCGTGATGTTGCTGCTCTCAGCCGAGCGCCCGACACGGCCAGCCGGCATCGGCGGCGTGCACATTCCGGAGACCTGCCTCAGCGCTTGGCGTCGGGTCGATATCGAACGCGCCGGTTTCTCGTTTGTTAGCGCATCGGCACACTCCATGGCCGGCGCCGTCCGGGCGGTCCGGCTGGGGGTTGACGCCATCCTGCTGTCGCCGGTGTTCCGGACCGGCAGCCACCCCCAGGCAAGGCCACTGGGCCTCGGACGTTTTGAGGCTATCTTAAAGCGTATCAGAGCACCCGTATTCGCGCTGGGCGGCATTGGCGTTAACCAAATCCGGCGGATCAATAATGGCGGGGCTACGGGGATTGCCGGGATCGGACTCTTTTTCGAGCCCGGGTTTACCCGAAAGTCTGGCGGATTCCGGGCGATTGGTGTAAGAAGAGCGCCTGGGCGGTGCCGGGCGCGGGAAGTTCTCCGCCGTGGTATCTTTAGCAATCAGCGGAAATGACAATGCGTTCAAAAGGTGATCGAACGGGATCGATACGGTGCTTGTTGTCGCTGGCGGTGGTTGTCGGCCTACTCGCAGGCTGCGAATACACGCCCACGGAATTCAAGAAGAGAGATGATGATATCGATACCGATTATTCGAAACGGAAGACGATTTTTGGCGAAGGCGGGCTCAATTTTTTCGGCGACGACAAAAAAATTCCCGATGGCGGTGCGCTTGGCGTCAACAGTTTCCTTTGGCGGGCGTCGCTCGATACCATTTCATTCATGCCGATCAATTCCGCCGACGCCTTTGGCGGTGTCATCATTACCGATTGGCATAGTCCGGCGGAATCACCGAACGAACGGTTCAAGCTGAACGTCTATATCCTTGGCCGGACGCTTCGCGCCGACGGCGTGCGTGTCTCGGTGTTCCGTCAGATCAAAAAAGCCGATGGCACCTGGCAGGACTCGTCTGTGCCGGACGGCACCGGCCCCAAGATCGAGGATTCGATCCTGACCAAGGCCCGAATTCTCCGCCACCAAACCATCTCGCAAAATTAAACACCCCGAGATCGCCTCGGCGACATCGGTCGAGCGAGTAAATTCCGGCCGGTTCGGCGGGCTATGAGGACTTCGACGATGGTCAGATACAACGTCAAGGAAACCGAGGCTAAGTGGCAGCGGGTATGGGCTGAACAGCGTTGCTTCGAAGTCGAGGCCGACCCGTCGAAGAAAAAGTACTACGTCCTTGAAATGTTTCCATACCCGTCCGGACGCATTCACATGGGGCACGTCCGTAATTATACGCTGGGCGATCTAGTGGCGCGGTTCCGCCGTGCGCAAGGGTATAACGTCCTACATCCAATGGGCTGGGACGCCTTTGGGTTGCCGGCTGAAAACGCGGCGATTGAAAACAAGGTCCATCCCGCCAAGTGGACACATGAAAATATTGCGTCGATGCGGCGGCAACTGATGGCGATGGGCTTGTCATACGATTGGCGCCGTGAGGTCGCGACGTGCGATCCGTCCTATTATCGCCACGAACAAAAAATGTTCCTCGATTTCCTCC
>JAQBZY010000093.1 GCA_027620395.1 Pseudomonadota bacterium | reverse complement strand
ATCTGCTGCGGGTTGACCGCGTGGCCGCTGTCGGTGGCGGCGACGATGCGATGGATCTTGAGCTTGCCGCCGGTCACCGACACCTCGGCGCAGGCCGCGATATGGCTGGCGAACGCGGTGCAGTGCGCGAGGCCGCGATGGACGCCCTTGGGCGCGGGTTTGCCCCAGCCGGCCTTTTCGGCGACGGCCTTGAGGACGGCGACGTTCTTCGGATGCTTCGACATCAATTTGAGCCGGAACTCAAGCGGATCCTTGCCGGCCGCGTGCGCCAACTCGTCAATGAAGCATTCCATGTAGATAGTATTCTGGTTGGCGTTGACGCCGCGCCAGAACCCCGGCGGCACGTGCGGGTTACGCATGGCGTGATCGATCAGAAGATTTGGGAAGCTGTAGCTGATGGCATGCTCGCCGCTGGGGCGGAAGCACTGAAACGACACCATGTCGGCACCGTTGGTGAGCCGGTTCGGCATCACGCCGGCCAGGATCGACTGTCCGGCGATGCGGACATGAACCCCGACGACGTCGCCGTTATCGTCCAATCCCGCCGTCAGCTTGCATTGCGTGATCGGATGGTAGGCGCCGTGCATCATGTCCTCTTCCCGGGTCCAGAGCAGCTTGACCGGCGTCCCCGGAAAATTCTTGGCGATCAGGACCGCCTGGCGGACGAAGTCGTGGAAGGCGCCGCGACGCCCGAAGCCCCCGCCTAGATGCAGTTTGTGGACGTCGCATTGCTGTGGCGCTAATCCGGCCGCCTCGGCCGCCGCGGCCAACGCCGCTTCGCCGTTTTGCGTCGGGCACCAGACCTCACAGCGTCCTTCGGTCCACTTCGCCGTCGCGTTCATCGGCTCCATGGTGGCGTGGTTTTGGAACGGATAGGAATAGACGGCTTCGATCTTCTTGGGCGCCATTTTGATTGCGGCCAAGGCATCGCCGTTCTTATTGCCGACGAAGGTGTCCTCTGCATCCAATCCCGCGGCGATGAACTGGGCGATCGAGGCACTCGACACCTTGGCGTTCTCGCCGTCATCCCATTGGATAGGTAGCGCATCGATGGCGGTTTTCGCCTGCCACCATTTGTCGGCGACGACAGCGACCGCGTTCGATCCGACCGGCACCACTTTCTTGACGCCCGGCATGGCCAAAATTTTCTTGTCGTCGAAGGACACCAAATTGCCACCGAACACCGGGCATTGCTTGATGGCGGCATTCAGCATGCCGGGAAGCTTTAGATCGGCGCCGTAAACCTGCTTACCGGTCAGCTTGTCGGCCGTATCCAGACGCTTCAAGGGCTTGCCGGCGATTTTCCAATCCTTGGGGTCCTTGAGGGTGACCTTCTCAGGCACTTCCAGTTTGGAGGCGGCGACGGCGACCTTGCCGAAGGTCGTCTTCTTGCCCGACGCCGCGTGCGTGATGACGCCTTTGTCTGCTTTACATTCAGATGGGTTGACGTCCCATTTCTTGGCGGCGGCGGCGATCAGCATTTCTCTGGCCGCGGCGCCGCCCTTACGGACGTATTCGTGCGATTCCCGGATGCCGCGGCTGCCGCCGGTCGAAAAACTCTTCCAGACGCGGCCGCGCTCCAAATTGGTGGCTGGCGTCGGATATTCCGTCGTCACCTTGGACCAGTCGCATTCCATTTCCTCGGCGACCAATTGCGCCAAACCAGTCAACGAGCCCTGGCCCATTTCCGAGCGGGCGATCCGGATGATGACTTGTTCGTTCGGTTTCACCACCACCCAGGCG
The DNA here is from genome assembly GCA_027620395.1 of Pseudomonadota bacterium. Lineage (GTDB taxonomy): Bacteria > Pseudomonadota > Alphaproteobacteria > Rhodospirillales > Casp-alpha2 > JAQBZY01. The sequence goes on along the minus strand of JAQBZY010000093.1, from coordinate 4,445 downwards.
TTGATCTCATCGGGGTGGCTCGCCTGCGCCAGTGCTTCGCCGCTGCCCAAGGGAATTTGAAATCCAAGTGAAAGCCCGGCGGTGGCGGCGGCGGCGCCGATGACGAAGTCGCGCCGGGAAAGGGTCATTGTTTCGGTCATGACATTTCTCCTCACGCTTTCCGGCCGGCGGCTAGGTGGATGCCGGCCCGGACCCGCCGGTAGGTGCCGCAGCGGCAGATATTGGTGATCGCCGCGTCGATGTCGGCATCGGTCGGTTTCTTATTCTTCTTCAATAGCGCCGCCGCCGCCATGATCATGCCGGCCTGGCAATAGCCGCACTGCGGCACGTCGAGTTTCAGCCACGCCTTCTGCACCGGGTGCGTGCCTTTTTTGGAAAGACCCTCGATGGTGACGATCTTATCTTTCTCAGAGAGCGTCTCGAACGGGATGGCGCAGGACCGTTGCGCCTCGCCGTTGATGTGCACCGTGCAGGCGCCGCATTGAGCGATGCCGCAGCCATACTTGGTGCCGGTCAAACCGACATATTCGCGAAGCACCCACAACAAGGGCGTCGCGCCGTCGACGTCGATATCGACCACGGTACCATTGACGTTCAGCTTAGACATGAAATACCTCCCCATCGACCGCCGCCGCGATCCATCGCCGGATTGCCAATCGGCCAGCAATCAACCCGAAAGCGGGCCATCGCATCGGGAACAAATCTATATTTTCAGCCATCGACGGCGCTTCTGGCGGACGGTTGTTTCGTCTTCGTCGATCCGCTTATATAATGACAAGTCCGGTTCCGTGGGAAGTCCGAAAACGCTTTCTCCCGATCAATGTTTTGCGAGCAGGAAAGCGCGAGGCCGGCGGCGATCTCGCCCTGTATCCGGTTTCGGCCGTTGGTGATTTTACGCATCCGCGAGAATACATTAATATCTGGCGACGCCGGACGTGACGGCAATTTGGATAAGATAAACGCAATGCCGCCAGAGGACCATTTACGACGATCCCCCATGAAGTTCGACGATCCGAACTATCAAGTCTGTTACGAATATTGGCTTAAATTGAAAGGTTCCAGGCGGTCACCGCAATGGCGCGAATGGGACTGGTTCCAGCTGCCGGTCAAGTTGATCCCTTATTTTCTTGTGGTCGATGTCATGCGAGAGCCTCGGGACTTTATTTACAGATTTTGGGAACCGCCTCCGTTACCATGCATGGTATCGATTTCTCCAAACAGTCGATCAACAAGATACGCTCCGCGATAACAGCGAAAAATACCTGGGAACAATACGAGGAAGTGGTCACCTGCCATGAAGCGATTGGAACGGCGTATACGGTTCAGGCCGGCGAATACGGGCTCCCCTACGTTCAGACTTCCCTGAGAATGCCATTTTCGGACGACGGGATCACCGTCACGCAAATCGCCACCTATGTTGATTGGAGCCGAGACATCGCCAAAATTAGAGAAGAGCATCTTCGCGCTTACGGGGATCCGATGGGCTTGACTTGAACAGACCGATCGGGAACTTCAACCGAAGCCCAAAAATCTACTTGCGCCACTCAATCTTTGGTAGACGATGGCGGTCTGGAAAAAAATTCATGAGCACGGGGTGAAAACGATGAGCCAGCTTGAGACCGCCGGAACCCCTGAAAATTTGGCACTGCCGCTGAAGGTCTATTGGCAACCGGGATGCTCCAGTTGCTTGAAAACCAAGGAATTTCTGCTTGAGCACGGGGTTCCGTTTGAATCCGTGAACGTCCTGGACGACGCGCAGGGGTTCGAGGAATTGGCCGCTTTGGGCATTCGCCTGGTTCCGATTGTCGCGCGCGGCACGGTATGGGCCAACGGCGCCGTGTTCCGCGACGTCGCGAAAATCGCCGGTTTCGAATACGGCGGCCACAAGATGCTCTCGCCGGGGGAACTGAAGGACAAGGTGCTGATGGTCCTGGATGCCGCGGCGCGATATCTAGGCCAGATTCCGGACGACAAGCTGGATGTCATCTTGCCGGGTCGTCCGCGCTCTTATCGCCAGTTGGTCTATCACGTGTTCGACATTCCGAAGGTATTCCTCGATCGGGTCGAACATGACGCACCCTATACCTATGAGGCCCTTAAATCGGTGCTGCCAGCCGACATGAAAACCAAAGACGATCTGCTCGGCTATGGACGGTCCAACAGGGACCGATTTGCCGCCTGGTGGGGGCGCGACGGGCGCTCGATGGATTTCAAGCAACCGGGCAAGGTCTATTACGGCGAGGTGAGCCTGCACGAAGTGTTGGAAAGGACCGGTTGGCATTCCGCTCAGCATACCCGGCAGATCATTCTGATGCTGCGCGAGAAGCTGGGAATCGATCCGGACGGTCCGCTCAATGATGCCGATTTCACCGGTCTGCCAATACCTAAAAACGTCTGGGACAACGAACGCTCCTTCGACGAGGCGGCGTACGCCGAAAAAGCGGAAGCCTGAGGCGACGGACACTTTCAAAGATGCCGACGCGACACATTCCGGCGTGTTATTCAGCGCGGCGCCGTTACGGTAAGTTAACCTCGCCACGGCGTTTTCGCCCAATCGAAACGGCCCGGATTTTACTCGGCGCCGAATGCCGGATCGCCTGCTGACAGCATCACGATTTTTTCAGACCTTCGCTCTCGCCGACGCGAGAAGCACAGACATTTTTTCAAAAGACTGGGGAAGAAGTGCACTTTCTGGAGATCATTGGGTGCGCCGCTTCTGGCGCGGTATTTGCCACGTTCTGGATGAAATCGATGATACTCTTAAGGGTCGTCGGGATCGGCAGCAACGCCCTTTTCTTTCTCTACGGTACCTACGGGGATATTGTCCCGATCATGGTTCTGCATGGCTGCCTTCTGCCGCTAAACTTATTGCGATTACATCAAGCGGTGAGTTTGAAGCGCCGAATTCATGAAATTGCACACGCGGATTTTGACGCCAAATCATTGTTGCCGTTCATGACGGAGCAAAAATTCGCAAAAAACGATTTTGTGTGTAAAATGGGTGACGATGTCCATGATATTTATTATCTGGCGCGCGGGCGGGCGAAAATCGTCGAGTTAGGCATCAACATCGAATCCGGAAGTTTGGTCGGCGAAATCGCGATGTTTTCGCCGCGGCGTCAGCGCACGAAAACCATCAAATGCACGGAAGACAGTGTTTTTCTCAGCATTTCCGAAGACAAGGCTTTGCAATTGTTCGCCGATAACCCCGAGTTCGGCGTATATGTGACCAAGATGATTGTCGCCAGGCTTTTGGAAAATCAAAGCAGCCCCTCAGCTCAGTGCGCGTAAACTGGTATGTAGATTGAGTAAATGTAGATTTAGGGACGTTCAATCACCATGGCTCAGTCGAGGTGCAAGCATCCGAAGCACGGTGTCCACTTCTGGCGCCGTTAACCGGCCATGAGAAATCAAGAGTTCCGGCATGCGCGCCCGGCGTCGAGCCTGGTCAGTTTTTCGTTGCGGATCATAACGAGTTGTTGCTCGGCATCCAGTCGGCCATGTCCCCGGGCTAATGGTTCCGCGATCTAGCGGCCGGTATTCCGCCATATGAGATCGCCCCCGTTGACATCGATGTTGTCGGCAACAAAACGCTGGGTATGTGGGCCGTGACATGCGGCACAACGGCTCTCATATACCGTGTGCGGATTGACAATGTCGGCGGTTGCGGGAATCGGCGTCAACAAGTAGGGCGCGATGGCGATCGCGGACGCCTGACGCATCCGGGTTAACGACCATCTCATGGTGATGCCCTTCCAGAGGAGCCGGGAGGTGCCGCCACCGCCGTCAGCAAGTCGCAAAGGAAATCCCGGACGGCGATGACGCGCGGTTCGCGCCGCAGTTGATGGCTGACCAGAACCAGTAGTTCGAGGCTGCCGACGAGGCGGCTGTCCAAAACCCGGCATAGCCCCGGATCGCCGGCGACGAAGCTTTCCGACAACAGCGCCAATCCGATGCCGGCGCGGGCGGCGGCGAGGCGGAGATACGGGCTGTTGCTGCGAAAGGCGATGTCGGCATTCTGGCCGCCTCGTTGGCGCCATGCCGTCGGCGCCAACTGGGCCAACGAATGTTCGAAGTCGATCAGGCGGTGGCCGGAGAAATCGTCGATTTTCTTGGGCACGCCGAACTGCTTGATATAGTCCGGCGCGGCAAACACGGCGAACGGCACGGGCACTGCGGCCACCCGGGTGAAGCCCTTGCCGCGCGGTTCCTCGAAGCGAAGCGAGATGTCGGTGTCACGGGCAGCGAGGCTTGTCGCCGGGCTGCCGGTGACAAGTTCGAGGGCAATGCCGGGATGGCGTTCGTGCAATGCCGAAAGACCGCGGATGACGACGCTGCCGATAAGCTCCGGTGCGGTGACGCGAACTTCGCCGGCGATCGGCGCCGGGGTTGTCAGCAGCGACTGGCAGGCCGTCTCTATGGTCCGGTTGACGCCTTCGATGTCG
>JAQBZY010000092.1 GCA_027620395.1 Pseudomonadota bacterium | reverse complement strand
GGTGCTGGGCACGCTGTGGCTGGCGATCTGGCAGCGGCGCCCGCGCTGGCTCGGCATCCCAGTGATGGTCCTGGCGCTGGCCCTGGTACCGTTTCAGGGCCGTCCGAACCTGATCGTGGATGGCCGCGCCCGGGCCGTCGCCATCTCGGGTCCGACGGGGAAAATGCAGGTCTCGACGCTCAGGCGGGCCCGCTTTGAGGTTCAGTCGTGGCGCCGGCTGCTCGGCATCGACGCCAAACCGGAAGCCTGGCCGGCGGATCCGGAAGTGGCGGTCAATGATCTGCGCTGTGATTCATTGGGATGCATCTGGATGGCGGCCGGGCGCCGCGTCGCCATCGCTTTCGACGAGGCGGCGCTTGAGGACGACTGCCGATCGGGCGACATCGTGATCAGTTTGGTGCCGGCACGGCGCCGATGCCAGGGCGTCAATGCGGCCATCGACCGCTTTGATCTGTGGCGCGGTGGCACCCATGCGCTCTATGTCGGGGAGGGGAGAACGCGGATCGAAACCGTCACCGGCGAGCGCGGACACCGACCGTGGATTCCCAATCTAACCAGTGACCGCCGCCAGCGTCAGTAGCGGCGCAGCAATCCCGTAAGCGTGCCCTGGACCTTGACCTGATCGGGGCCAAAAATCCTGGTCTCGTACGACTTGTTGGCTGGCTCGAGCGCAATCGAGGCGCCCTTGCGGCGGAGCCGTTTCAGGGTCACTTCGTTATCCTCGACCAGAGCCACCACGATCGAGCCGTTTTCAGCCGTGTCACTGCGTTTGATGATGACGGTGTCGCCGTCGAAAATGCCAGCATCGATCATCGAGTCGCCGTCGACCTCAAGTGCGTAATGTTCGCCGCTATCGAGAAACATCGCCGGCACATCGACGAAGGTCGAATGATCGCGCAGCGCCTCGATCGGAGTACCGGCGGCGATCCGGCCATACAGCGGCAGTTGCACCGCGTCCGCTGCCTCGGCGACGATCACGGCACCTTGCATCATGAACCCGCCGTCGATCACGTTCGGTCGGAACGGCGACGACGTGACTGGTCTCGGCCCTTGGACGACCCCGGTAGCCGCCGAGGCCGCAGCCACCGCAGAGGCCGTGGCCGGCGCCATGTTTTCCGGCAGCTTGACCACTTCCAGTGCCCGGGCCCGGTGCGGCAGGCGGCGGATGAACCCGCGTTCCTCGAGGCCCGTAATCAGACGATGAATGCCAGATTTCGACTTCAGATCAAGCGCTTCCTTCATCTCGTCGAAGGATGGCGAGACGCCGTTTTTCTTCAACGACGCGTCGATGAACATCAGGAGCTCGTACTGTTTTCTGGTCAACATGACGCTATCCTCGCTGGATATTTCAGTTAAAATCCGGGATCGAAGGCCGATCGAAATAGGAACATATACTAAACATTGTGCTTTGTTCTACTTTAGTTCACCATTCGAGTCAACGGCGGTCTTGCCGCCGACCGAGGCCATCCGCAGCCAAGGGGAAAGCATCATGGGACAGACGCAATCGGCAAAACATTTGACCTTCAAGGCCCTCCACCAGCGGCCGGGCGCATTCGTGATTCCTAATCCGTGGAACGCCGGCACGGCCAAGATTCTCGCATCGCTCGGCTTCGAAGCCTTGGCGACGACCAGCGCCGGGCATGCGTTTTCCGTCGGCCGTCTGGATTCAGCATCCGATTTGAAGCGGAGCGAGATCCTCGCCAACGCCAGGGAAATCGTCGCCGCCACTGATTTGCCGGTCAGCGCCGATCTGGAGGGCGGTTTCGGCGATGCGCCGGAATCCTGCGCCGAAACGATTGAACTGGCCTCGGCGCTCGGATTGGTCGGTGGCTCGATCGAGGACGCGACCGGCGATCGCAGTAAGCCGATTTACGAATTCAACCAGGCCGTCGAGCGCATCGCGGCGGCGTCCGAGGCCGCTAGTCGGCTACCGTTCGTGCTGACGGCCCGGGCCGAAAACTTCCTTCATGGCCGCAACGATCTGGACGACACCATCAAGCGACTACAGGCGTTCGCGGCGGCCGGCGCCGAGGTTCTTTATGCACCCGGCTTACCGAGTCTGGACGCGATCCAAACCGTTTGTGCCGCCGTCGATCGCCCGGTCAACGTGGTAATGGGGCTCAAGGGCGCGGCATTTTCCGTCCAGGAACTGCAGGCTGCCGGCGTCAAACGGATCAGTGTTGGCGGCGCCTTCGCCAGGGCGGCGCTTGGCGCGTTTGTCCGGGCGGCTAGGGAAGTCCGGGAGCAGGGCACCTTCGGATTCGCGGCGGATGCGATTCCGGGCGCCGAGGCCAACCGACTCATGAGGAGCGGCACCGCCGAATAGTCTCAGAACGTCTCGGCGGCGAAACGTAGCGGCACGACCTGAACTATATCTCCAGCGGCTGCCGCGGGCGCCCCGATCGGCCGCATGATCAAGCAATCGGCATCGGCAAAAAGCGCCAGCATCGACGAATCCTGACGGGTATAGGCGCTCGCCACCGGCAGGCCATCAGGCGGAAAGACCAAGCTGGCGCGGAGATAATTCTGTCGCTTGCCGTTGGCGGGAAGATCCCCGCCAAGAAGTGCTGCCCGATACATCGGGCCCGGTTCGATGCTCAGCATGGCCTCAATGGCGGCCTTCAGGAAGATCGCCGCCGTGACCCCGGTCGACACCGGATTGCCCGGCAGCCCCAACAGCCAGGTGCCGCCGATGGCGCCGAAGATCAACGGCTTCCCGGGTTGCATGGCGATTTTGTAAAACCCTAGATCGAGGCCCTCGGCGCCGAACACGGACTGGATCAGATCGTGATCGCCGACCGAGGCGCCGCCCGACGTGACCAGAAAATCGAAACCCCGAGCGTCGGCGAGTTTGGCCCTTAGATCGTCCGGTGTGTCGGCGGCGACACCCAGCGATACCGCGTCGGCGCCCAGCACTTGGGCAAAGGCCTGCAAGGCGACTGAGTTCGACGAAACAATCTGATCGGCGCGGCGCGGCTTCCCTGGCATGACCACTTCATCGCCGGTCGACAGTACCGCCACCCTCGGTTTCCGCCGCACCTGGAGCCAAGTCAGTCCCATGGCGGCGGCAAGGCCAAGATCGCGGGCCGACAATCTGCGCCCGGCCTTTAGCAACGCATCGCCAGCCTTGAAATCAAGTCCGGCCGGCCGCACCCAGTCACCGGTGGGCGCCATTTCCTTCATTGTGATCTTGTCGGCGGCGGCGTCAGTGTCTTCCTGGATGACAATGGCATCGGCGCCATTTGGCAGCGCGGCGCCGTTGAAGATGCGGGCACATTCACCCTTGCCGACGGTGCCAGCGAACGGATGCCCTGCCGCCGAGGTGCCGATCATCCGGAGCGTCACCGGCGCCGTTCGGCAATCCTCGCTGCGGACCGCATAACCGTCCATGGCCGAAACGGCGACAGGCGGATGCGTCGTCTCGGCCCGAGCGTTCACGGCCAAAACCCGGCCAAGCGCCGCCGTGAGCGGCACTTCCTCGACGGAAATCGGTAAAATCCGGCGGCGGATTTGCGACAGCGCTTCGTCGACGGTGAGCATTTAACTATCCAGCCTCGTAAGTGCCGGACTTACCGCCGGATTTATGCACCAGGCGGACATCTTCGATGCGCATGCCGCGGTCGACTGCCTTGCACATGTCATAGACCGTCAACGCCGCCACAGATACGGCCGTCAGCGCCTCCATCTCGACGCCGGTTTTACCGGTGAGCTTGCAGCTCGCCTTGATGTCGACGGCGTTGCGGTTAGGATCGCAAGTGAGCTTCACCTCGACTGCGGTGAGGGCGAGGGGATGGCAAAGCGGGATCAAATCCGGGGTCCGCTTGGCGGCCATGATGCCGGCGAGCTGCGCGACGGCCAGCACGTCGCCCTTCTTGACGCCGCCCTGCATGATCATGGCCAGGGTTTCCGGATTCATGATGACGCTGCCCTTGGCGGTGGCGGTGCGCTCGGTGGCCTGCTTGGCGCCGACGTCGACCATGACGGCGTTGCCGTCGGCGTCGATATGGGTGAATTCGGCCATGTTATTGCGCCACCTGGGAAATGCTGTCGCCAATCAGGGCACGCGTCGCCGCCGCCACGTCCGCTTGCCGCATCAAGGATTCGCCAATCAGAAACGCATCGGCACCAATGCCGGCCATACGCGCAAGATCGGCACGGCTGGCGAGCCCGCTTTCGCAGACCAGCAAGCGGTCCTTCGGCAGCATCGGCGCCAGATCGACCGTTGCCTGAAGATCGACCTGTAACGTTTTGAGATTGCGGTTGTTTACGCCAATCAACGGCGAGGCCAACTTGAGCGCCCGATCCATTTCCGGAACGTCGTGCACCTCAAGCAAAACGTCGAGCCCGAACTCGGTCGCCACCGCTTCCAACTCCGCCGCCTGCGCATCCGATAGCGCCGCCATGATCAGCAAAACGCAATCGGCGCCGAGTGCGCGCGATTCCGCGATCTGGTAGGGATCGAGCATGAAGTCCTTCCGAAGCACCGGCAGATCGACGGCGTTCCGTGCCGCGATCAGATAGGCATCCGAGCCCTGAAAATATGGGCCGTCGGTCAAAACCGAAAGGCACGCCGCGCCACCCTTTTGGTAGGCGCGGGCCAGCGACGGCGGATCAAAATCGGCTCGGATCAGGCCCTTCGATGGCGACGCCTTCTTGATTTCGGCGATCAGCACATAACGGCCGGACGAGGCCGCGCTCCGCAACGCCTGCGTGAAACCACGGGCCGGCACCTGCGCCCGGGCTTGCCGGGCGATCTCGGCGTACGGCGCACGGGCCTTGCATTCGGCCACATGGCGCCGCTTGACGCCGCAAATCTCGCTGAGCACATCGGGCATCGGCGCGGCCCTCATCCGCCGGCGTTGGTGATCGCCACCAGTTTGTCGAGCGATACCTTGGCCTGGCCCGTATCGATGGCGGCGGCGGCGAGTTTGACACCGGCCTTGAGATCATCAGCCTTGCCGGCCACCAACAGCGACGCGGCGGCGTTTAACAGCACGATGTCGCGGTAGGCGCCGGGCTTGCCGGCCAGCAAATCGCGGATCGCCTGAGCATTTGTCTCGGGATCGCCGCCCTTGAGATCGGCCGGCTTCGCCCTCGGCAAGCCGGCGTCGGCGGGCGTTACCTCGAATTCAGTTATCTGTCCGTCCTTGAGCTCCGCGACGTACGTCGGTCCCGTCGTCGTCAATTCGTCCAGGCCGTCGGCACCGCTGACCACCCAGGCCGCCTCTGTCCCGCAATTCCTAAGCGTTTCCGCCATCGGTCTGATCCATTCCTTGGCAAAGGCACCGGTGAACTGGCGTTTGACGCCGGCCGGATTGGACAGCGGGCCTAAAATATTGAAAATGGTCCTGACCCCCATCTCGACCCGGACCGGACCGACGAAGCGCATGGCGCTGTGATGCCGGGGCGCCATTAAAAAGCCGATCTTGGCCTCGTTCATGGCGTTCTCAATCAGCTTGAAATCGGCGTCCAGGTTGACGCCCAAGGCCGATAGCACGTCGGCGGCGCCGGATTTCGATGACAGCGCCCGGTTGCCGTGCTTGGCGACCGGTACGCCGGCGCCGGCGACGACGAACGCCGCCCCGGTCGACACATTGAACGTTCCCGATCCGTCGCCGCCAGTGCCGACCACGTCGATGGCGCCGGCCGGTGCCTGGATCGTGGTCATCTTGGCCCGCATGGTGCGGACCGCGCCGGTGATTTCATCGACAGTTTCACCGCGGACCCGGAGCGCCATCAAAAAGCCGGCGATCTGCGCCGCGGTCGCGTCGCCGGACATGATGATGCCGAACGCCGCCTCGGCCTCGGTGGCGTCCAACTTGGCGCCGGCGGCAAGCTTGTTCAAAATCGGTTTCATGGCGTCGCTCATGCCGCCTCCCGGTGCCGGGTCAGATCGATGAAATTCCTGAGAATTTCGTGGCCGTGTTCGGAGGCGATGCTTTCCGGGTGAAACTGAACCCCGTGGATCGGCAGCTCCTTGTGCCGCACGCCCTGAATCACGCAGTCGTCACTGTGCGCATTGGCGGCCAGGCAATCTGGCAGGCTCGTGGGCTCGATACCGAGCGAATGATAGCGGGTGGCTTGAAACGGCGACGGGATTCCACGGAACACGCCGCTGCCGTCATGGGTGATGGCGCTCAGTTTACCGTGCATCGGCTTCGGCGCCCGGACGATAGTGCCGCCGAAGGCCTGTCCGATCGACTGAAAGCCAAGGCA
>JAQBZY010000091.1 GCA_027620395.1 Pseudomonadota bacterium | reverse complement strand
GCAAGTGGCGGACGCTTCAAAATTGTTGGGCCGCCCAGTCGCCGATGCACAGGCGGCCAGAAAGCTGTTGGCGGGACCGCCGCCGGCGGCGGCCGGTGCCGCGAGCGCGCGGCTCGACATGGGCAAATCCGCGGCCACACCGGCGGCCGGGAAAATGGTGCAATAATGAGCAAAAACACCATGAAGCATGCTCGAAAGTCGATTTTCCGTCCGGTTGCGCGGGCAACCCTCTCTGCTAGACTTTTACCGATAGGGGAGATGCGCCGGACATTCGTGGCAACGCGGTTGGAGCAAATCCACCGGATGGCACTTCGCCGCAATGGCGCGGACTCATGCGCCGTGCCGAAGTGCCGGGTGCGGCCACGATCGAATTTTGCGGCCTGGGGATGCGGGGCAACGTCCTGGACGGCGCCCGTGCATGCCTGGTTCGCGAGATGTCGGGCTTAACGTCCGGCGAACTGGATGACCAAGATAGTCATCCTTACCACCGACCGGACCGGATCAAACCGGCTTCGGTTCTTTAGTGACGATTGAAATACAGGAAATCTCAAGGAGGATGAAAATGCAGTTCAAGAAAACCCTGGCGGTCACTGCGGCCGTTGCCGGCATCGCGCTTTCCGTCGGCACCGCGTCGGCGGCGCAAAAGTTCATTACTATCGGCACCGGTGGCGTCACCGGTGTTTATTATCCGACCGGCGGCGCGATCTGCCGTCTCGTCAACAAGAACTCCAAGGCAACGGGTATCCGGTGCTCCGTCGAATCCACCGGCGGCTCGATCTACAACATCAACACCATTCGCGGCGGTCAGCTCGACATGGGCGTCGCCCAGTCGGACTGGCAGTACCATGCCTATCACGGCACCTCCAAGTTCAAGGACCAGGGCCCGTTCAAGGACCTGCGGGCGGTCTTTTCGGTGCATGCCGAACCAGTGACGATCGTCGCCCGCCGCGAAGCCAAGATCATGCAGGTCGGCGATCTAAAGGGGAAGCGCGTCAACGTCGGCAACCCAGGCTCGGGCACGCGCGGCTCATGGGACGAAATGACTAAGGCTCTCGGCTGGCCAGCCAACGTCTTGTCGCTGGAGGCCGAGTTCAAGTCATCCGAGCAGGCGCAGGCGCTCTGCGACAACAAGATCGACGCCTTCTACTTCCTGGTCGGACACCCGTCCGGCGCCATCAAGGAGGCGGCGACGTCATGCGAGACCAATCTGGTCGAAGTTAGCGGGCCGGCGATCGACAGGCTGGTGAAGGACAATTCCTTCTACCGGAATGCGACGATCCCAGGCGGCATGTACACCGGCTCCGACAAGGACACCAAGACCTATGGCGTCGGCGCCACTTTCGTCAGCTCGACCAAGACGCCGGCCGATACGGTCTATCAGGTCGTCAAGGCTGTGTTCACCAACTTCGATACGTTCAAGAAGCTGCATCCGGCCTTCGCCAATCTGAAGAAGGAAGAGATGATCAAGGATGCGTTGTCGGCACCGCTGCATGACGGCGCGAAGAAGTACTACAAGGAAGCCGGTTTGATTAAGTAAGGCCGGTCCGGGGCGCGGGGGATTGCTCCCGCGTCCCGGCTCCTAATTCACGACAACGAGCGAATTAGAACCGGCAAAGCCGGCGAAAAATGACAGGGAAGCCAATTGGCGGAGGGGTGACATGAGTGAGGCCGACAAGCCGGCATCGTCCGGCGCGCAGATGTCGAACGACCAGTTACAGGATTTGGTGGCATCGTCCGACACCGGTGGCCGAAATCCGCTTGGCCCTGTCGGAACAATGTTGGCGCTGACGGCGCTGGCATGGTCTTTGTTTCAGATCTGGATCGCTTCGCCGCTGCCATACATCTTCAACGATTTCATTCCGATCCCAAGTAATTCGCACACCCGGCCGACGCACCTGGCGTTCGCCGTATTCCTTGCCTTCATGGCATTCCCGGCCCTGAAATCCTCGCCGCGCGACCGCATTCCGATCCAGGATTGGGTTTTTGCACTGGGCGGCGCCTTCTGCGCGGCGTACCTCGCGATTTTCGCCCGCGGTCTCGCCGACCGGCCCGGCTTGCCGACCACGGCCGATCTGGTCGTATCGGCGTTCGGTCTGGTGTTCCTTTTGGAAGCGACGCGGCGGGCCCTCGGGCCGCCGCTGACCGTGGTCGCCTTGGTCTTCCTCGCCTATATCTTCTTCGGCGAATACGCGCCGGACATCATAGCGTGGAAAGGGGCGTCGTTCGGCAAGGCGATGTCGCATCTATGGATCACCCAGGAGGGCGTCTTCGGCATAGCACTCGGTGTTTCGACCAGTTTCGTGTTCCTGTTTGTTCTGTTCGGAGCACTTTTGGACAAAGCCGGTGCCGGCAATTACTTCATCAAGGTCGCTTTCTCCGCGCTTGGGCACATGCGTGGCGGCCCGGCCAAGGCGGCGGTGCTGTCCTCGGCGATGACCGGGCTGATCTCGGGCTCATCGATCGCCAACGTCGTCACTACCGGCACCTTCACCATTCCCTTGATGAAGCGGGTCGGCTTCTCGGCTGAAAAGGCTGGCGCGGTCGAGGTGGCGTCGTCGGTGAACGGTCAGATCATGCCACCGGTGATGGGCGCGGCTGCCTTCCTGATGGTCGAATATGTCGGCATCAGCTACCAAGACGTCGTCAAGCACGCCTTCCTGCCGGCGATCATTTCCTACATCGCGCTATTTTATCTGGTTGATCTCGAAGCCGCGAAAAGCGGCATGAAGGGTCTGCCGAAGCGGATCAGTCCGAAGACCTTGATACAGAAAGTGAACGGCTTCCTGATCGGCATCGCGTTCACTGCCGTACTATCGTTGATCGTCTATTACGGCGTCGGTTGGAGCAAGGATTTGCTCGGCAATGCCTCCGGTCCGGTCCTCGGCGCCGCCGTCATTGTCGTCTATGTCTTGTTGGTGAAATTCGCCGCCCAGTATCCGGATCTGGAACTCGACGATCCGAATGCCGCCGTGCTCGAAATGCCGGAAATGGGACCGACCGCGAAAACCGGTTTCCATTTCATACTGCCGATCGTGGTGCTGATCTGGTTCCTGATGGTCGAACGTTATTCGCCGGGACTTTCGGCGTTCTGGGCAACCTCGCTATTGATTGTACAGTTGATCACGCAAAAACCGTTGAAGGCGTTCTTCAGGGGCGAGGCCGATTTCACGGCGCCGTTCCGTGCCGGCATGCAGGATCTACATGACGGCTTGGTCGGCGGCGCCAGAAACATGATCGGCATCGGCGTCGCGACGGCGACCGCCGGTATCATTGTCGGCGCCGTGTCGCTGACCGGGATCGGTCAGGTCATGGCGGAATTCGTCGAATTGCTGTCCGGCGGCAACTTGATGGTCATGCTGTTGCTGGTCGCCTTGATCAGCCTGATTCTCGGCATGGGCCTGCCGACCACGGCCAATTATATCGTGGTGTCGTCGTTGATGGCCGGCGTCGTCGTCGAATTGGGTGCTCAGGAAGGTCTGATCGTACCGTTGATCGCAGTGCACCTGTTCGTCTTCTACTTCGGAATCATGGCCGACGTGACGCCGCCGGTGGGACTGGCGTCGTTCGCGGCGGCGGCGATATCGGGCGGTGATCCGATGAAGACCGGATTCACGGCGTTCTTTTATAGCCTCAGGACCGCGATGCTGCCGTTCCTGTTCATCTTCAATACGGATTTGTTGCTGATCGATGTCGGCTGGGCCGGAGGTATTCTGATCTTCTTCGTGGCGATGGCGGCGATGCTGGTCTTCGCCGCCGCCTCGCAAGGGTATTTCTTCACCCGCAGCAAGATTTGGGAAACCTGCGTGTTGTTGTTGATCGCGTTCACCCTGTTCCGGCCCGGATTCTGGCTCGACATGGTCGACCCGCCGTTTTCGCAGCATAATCCGGCCAAGATCGCCGAACTGATCGCCGATTTGCCGGATGATGCGACGATCCGCCTGCAAGTCGGCGGCACCAACGCTTCATCCGGCGATCGGGTCGAGACTTACGTCCGCTTGCCGGTCGGTAAGAAGGCGGCGAACGGCGCGATCAGACTGACCCAAGGCGCCGGCCTGACGTTGAAGCCGGTCGACGGTAAGATGATTGTCGACCAGGTGGCTTTTGACAGTCCGGCGGAGAAGGCCAAGATCGACTTCGATTGGGAGGTCATGGTCGTCGAGTTGCCGAAGGACCGGCCGCCCAAGGAATTATTCTGGCTACCGGCGTTCGCTTTGCTTGGGTTGGTTGTCGTGATGCAGCGCCGGCGAAAGAAGGCCGAAGATGGCCTGGTGATGGTCTGAGGATAAAAAAATGTATAAGGAAATTCTCGTTAGCGTCGACCTCGAGCATGACAGTTCCTGGAAGAAGGCGCTCCCGACCGCGGTCGAGTACGCGCAGAAATTCGGGGCGACCCTGCACGTTGTCACGGTCGTTCCGAATTTCGGAAATTCCATCGTTAGTCAGTACTTTCCGGAGAGCTTTGAAAAAAAGATGATGCAGGGCGCCCAGGATCGGCTGCACACGTTCATGCGCGAGCATGTTCCCGAGGGCATTAAGACGCAGGTCATCGTCGGACATGGTTCGATCGCACAGGAGATTCGCAGATCTGCCGAGGATGTCGGCGCCGACCTGATCGTGATGCAATCGCACCGCCCGGAAATCCTCGATCTTCTGATCGGTCCAAATGCCGGAAAAGTCGTATCTCAAGCCAAGTGCTCGGTGCTTGTGGTCCGCAATTAATTTCCTTCATTCGCACGAAAGCGGTTCTCCAAGCCGTCGGACTGGTATCGATAAAATGGAGAGTGTCTTCTGTTAAAATATGATTTTACAGGAGGAACCTATGGGTATCAGAAGAACTGAAGAATTTCGTAGCGAAGCTGTTCGCATAGCTTTAACAAGCGGGCTGCCACAAAAACAAGTCACCGACGATCAATCCGATAATCGCGTTCCGCATCACGGCTTCGTGCTATTTGCGGCGGGCCGGAACGTGGCATGAAAAAAGCAACTTGAGGCGCATTAATTTAGAAAGCGTCAATCGGCCATTTCAGAAATCGCCGGCCACTCGCCGACGGCGCCGGCAGAAGGCCGCCGCGAATATTCACCTGCACCGCCGGGATGATCAGCGCCGGCACCGAGAGGTTCTTGTCACGGGCATGGCGCTGGGCGACGAAGCCGGCTTGGTCCTTGCCGGCAAGGTGTACATTCTCCCGGCGTTGTTCGGCGACGGTCGCATGGGTGCGGAGTTGGCGGCCATCGGGCAAGTAGTCGTGGCAGAAAAATAGCCGCGTATCATCCGGCCAGGACAACATCCGTTGCAACGAGCGGTACAGCGTCGCCGCGTCGCCGCCCGGGAAATCGCACCGGGCCGTGCCGTAATCCGGCGCGAACAGGGTGTCGCCGACGAAGGCGGCATCGCCGAAGACATAGCTGACACAGGCCGGCGTGTGGCCTGGTGTCCATGCCGCTTGGCCGGTAAGTGAGCCGATCTCTATCGTCTCGCCGTCCTCGAACAATTTGTCGAAGGCGCTGCCGTCGGCAGTCAGCTCGCCGGCCAAGTCGAATATCCGGATGAAGGTTTCCTGAACGGCACAGACGTTGCCGCCGATGCCGATCCGTCCGCCCAAGGTCTGCTTCAGTATCGGCGCCGCCGACAGGTGATCGGCGTGGACGTGGGTTTCCAGTATCCATTCGAGTTTCAAGCCGCGCTCGCCAATCCGCGAAATCACCTTGCCGATGCTGTCCTGAGCGGTGCGCCCGGAGGCGACATCGAAATCGAGCACCGGGTCGATGACCGCGCAGGCCCCGCTCGCCGGATCGGCGACGAGATGCGTCAGGGTGAAGGTCTGTGGATCGAAAAAACTTTCGACATCGGTTGTCATGGGCTAAGTCCGCTAACCGTTTCGCGGTCAGACTAAGGCTTGGTGGCGACCGTGCAAACCTATGCTTTGAAAATGAAACCGCCCGTCAGGCCGTCGCGCTGACGAGGTTAAATTGGTCGGAGTGAGAGGATTTGAACCTCCGGCCCCTGCCTCCCGAAGGCAGAGTCATCTGTTTTCTGCGTTCCCCACATCACCTAACATTCTGATTTCAAATCAAACTCAAAAACCAATGTTTCTGGCGTTTTGAGCCATAATGTGCTATTGTCGTTGTTCTCGTGTGCACCCCGTGTGCAGTCCAATTTGACACACAATCGCGCTAATGCACACGCTACTTTTAGCAATGCACACGAAACATAACAA
>JAQBZY010000090.1 GCA_027620395.1 Pseudomonadota bacterium | reverse complement strand
TGCGACCCACCTTATTGCCGAGCACGATGGCCTTTTGGGTGTCCCGCTCGACGAAGATGACTTGCTCGATCTTGACCGAGCCGTCCCGGTGTTCGGTCCAGGTTTCGGTCTCCACCGTCGCGGCGTAAGGCAATTCCTGGCGCAGTTGCAGATAGAGCTTTTCGCGGGTGATCTCGGCCGCCAACAGACGGGCCGGCATGTCGCTGATCTCGTCGGCCGGGTACAGCCACGGCCCAGCCGGCATCAGGCCGGCCAGATGCGCCGCCAAATCGCGGACGCCGTCCCCGGTCAAGGCCGAGATCATGAAGATGTCGGAAAAAAGCTCACGCCGGCCCAGTTCGGCGGCTAAGTCGAGGAGCTTCTTTTTCTGCGCCTTGTCGGTTTTGTTGAGCGCCAACAACGGTGGCCGGGCCTTTGGCTTGTCGGCCTTTCGCTTTTCCAAGCCCTCAATGATCCGCCGGACGTCGGCATCGATGCCCCTGAGCGCGTCGACCACCAGCAACACGGCGTCGGCGTCGGCCGCGCTGCCCCAGGCACTGGCCACCATG
Source organism: Pseudomonadota bacterium (assembly GCA_027620395.1). Lineage (GTDB taxonomy): Bacteria > Pseudomonadota > Alphaproteobacteria > Rhodospirillales > Casp-alpha2 > JAQBZY01. The sequence continues at coordinate 5,687 of JAQBZY010000090.1, read as the reverse complement.
GCCCGGTCCAGGCGCCGGCGCGGCTCGAAGATGCCGGGCGTATCCATGTAGATCAGCTGCACCGGGCCTTCGATGGCGATGCCCAGCACCCGGGTCCGGGTCGTCTGCACCTTCGGCGACACGATCGAGACCTTGCCGCCGACGGCCTGATTGACCAGCGTCGATTTGCCGGCGTTGGGCGCGCCCAAGACGGCGACGAAGCCGGCCCGAGGCGGAGCGCCGGCCTCGGTGTTGTGTTCGGCCAGCTCGCTCATGGCGTTGTCCTTTCGGTTTCGATCGCCGCCAGCATGGCCTCGGCGGCGGCCTGCTCGGCGGCCCGTTTGTTGCCGCCCTGCCCCGCTAGCGGCGCCTGGCCGGCGACCCGGACCGAGACCGTGAACAGCGGTTGATGGTCGGGCCCTTCGCGCTCGGTGATGCCGTAGGCCGGCAATGGCAGTCCCAACCCCTGCGCCCATTCCTGTAGCCGGGTCTTCGGATCCTTCGGCGGATGGCGGTTATCCTGGACCATCCTTGTCCAATGCGCCCGGATGAAGGTTTCCGCCGGCGCCAACCCTCCGTCCAGATACATGGCCGCGATGATGGCCTCCAAGGCGTCGGCGGTGACGCTCGGATTGTCGCGGCCGCCGGAACCGATCTCGCCGTCCGACATCTCGATATACCCGCTGATCCCGATGTCGTCGGCGACCCGGGCCAGCGCACCCTGTTGCGCCAAGGCCGTGAAGCGGTAGCCGAGTTCGCCCTCGTCCTCGTCCGGGAATATCTCGATCAGCATCCCGGCGATGATCAGGCCAAGTACCCGGTCGCCGAGAAATTCGAGCCGCTCGTTGGAATTGCCCCGGTTTTGCGTGGCGCTTGAGTGCGTCAGCGCGCGCTGCAACCGGCTTTGCTCCTGGAACCGATAGCCGAGCCGCTCCTGAAGCGCGTCGAGATCGCTCATTTGACCGCCGAGAAGAACCTAGCCGGGCGCAGCTTGTCGAACCAGGTCCAGATCATCCACGGCGAGCCGTCGATCGAGAAGAACAGGAATTCGGCCCGCCCGACCAGATTCTCGCGCGGAATGAAGCCGACATGCTGAAAGCGGGAATCACTCGAATTGTCGCGGTTATCGCCCATTCCAAAATAGTGCCCAGGCGGCACCGTGAAAACCGGCGTGTTGTCGGCCTGGCCGCTGTCCGTTTCCTCGACGATCAGGTGCTCGGCGCCGTTTGGCAGGGTTTCGACATAGCGCTTCTTGCGCTCGAAATAGCCGGGCGAGATCTCATTCACGAAATCCTCGATCTGGCGCCTTTTAACCGGTGTGTCGTTAATATGCAGGATGCCGCCCTTGACCTGGATGCGGTCGCCGGGCAGTCCGACGATGCGTTTGATGTAGTCGGTCGAATTGTCTGTCGGCAGTTTGAAGACGGCGACGTCGCCGCGAACCGGTTCCGTGAACAAGATCCGCTCGCCCGGCACCAGCGGCAGCCCGAACGGCAGCGAATAGCGGCTGTAACCGTAGGAATATTTGGAAACGAACAGATAATCGCCGACCAACAGGGTCGGGATCATCGACCCCGACGGGATCGAGAATGGCTCAAAGGCGATAACTCGGATGCCAAGCGCGATCAAGACCGCGTAAAGCACCGTTCTAAGTGTATCCATCATCAGCCGGCGCCCTACCCTCGAATCTTCGCTCCACAATCCCTTGGCCAATTTCGGCGGGTTCGCGAGCGCCGGGGATCAAGCCAGCATGGCCCCGGACTGTCAAGAAATTGCCGGTGCGGCGGGCAGTTTTCGCCCTTTTGCGTCACCCCGAACTCGCCTGCCCCTGACTCGATCGGGGGTTCCGGGCCTGTCCCGGACCCGTTCCGGGGTCCATTGACCGGAGAATGGGCTCCGGGACAAGCCCAGAGTGACGGGCAAAGGCTAGGCCGCCGGATCAGCGGAAATTTAGGCCGCCGGATCGGCGGAAATCTAGGCCGCCGGATTGGCGGAAATCTAGGCCGCCGGATCGGCGGAAATGATGACGATGGCGTGCGCCATCGGGTATTCGTCGGTCTGCGAAACATCGATTCTGGCCGTCATGCCGGCTGGCGTCAACGCCTTGAGCCTATCGAGCGCGCCGCCCGTGAGCCGCATGTAGGGCTGACCGCCTGGATGGTTCATGACCACCATGTCGCGCCAGAAAACACCCTGGCGAAAGCCGGTGCCCAAGGCCTTGGCGCAGGCTTCCTTGGCGGCGAAGCTTTGCGCCAGCGACGCCGCCTGGTTCGACCGGCGCCGCGCCTTCTCGATTTGGTAAGGATCGTAAAGCCGTTCGATGAAGCGATCGCCGAAGCGCACAAGCGTCTTTTCGATGCGCCGGATGTCACACAGATCGGTGCCGACGCCGATGATCACGCCGACTGCTGAGCGCCGGTCATGGCTCTCGCCTGATCCATCAGCGCCCGCATCCTGCAGATGGCGCTGTCGAGACCGCTGAATATGGCTTCGCCGATCAAGAAGTGGCCGATGTTGAGCTCGACGACCTCGCCGATCGCCGCCACTGGCCCCACGGTATCGAAGGTCAGCCCATGCCCGGCGTGACATTCCAGCCCGGCCGCGTGGGCATGCTGGGCGGCGCGGATGATCCGCCGGAGCTCGGCGTCGCGGGTCGCAGCCACGGTGTCGCAATAGCGTCCGGTATGCAGTTCGACGATATCGGCCGCCAATTCGGCCGCTGCGTCGAGCTGGCGGGCGTCGGGCTCGACGAACAGCGAGACCCTGATCCCGGCATCCTTGAGCCGGCCGATGATCGGGGCCAGCGTGGCCTTGCCGCCGGCAACGTCGAGGCCGCCCTCGGTGGTGCGTTCCTCGCGCTTTTCCGGAACGATGCAGGCCGCGTGCGGCTTGTGAAGGAGTGCTGTGGCCAGCATCTCATTGGTGGCGGCGATTTCCAGATTCAGCGGCAGCTCGATGGCCTCCATCAGCCTGGCGATATCGCTGTCGGATATGTGCCGGCGGTCTTCGCGGAGATGCGCCGTGACGCCGTCGGCGCCGGCCTTCTCGGCCATTTTAGCGGCGTGCACCGGGTCCGGATGGCCGCCGCCGCGTGCGTTGCGGATCGTCGCCACGTGGTCGATGTTGACGCCAAGACGAAGTTCCCTGCTCATCCGGCCGGCTCTCCCCTTGTCTGTGTTCTCATGCCCGTGCCGAGAGTTGTAACGCCCGAAGCCCCTTGTCGGCAATGGCTTGCGCGTTAGGCAACAATTTGGCCCCCCTCACCTAACCTCTCCCCCGTCTGCGGGGGAGAGGAAAAGAAGTGCGCTCTGCTGGTCTGGAGGAGCGGAAGGGAATCCCCCTCGCCCCCAGGCATGGGTGAGAGGTTGGGTGAGAGGGGCCGGAAATCTCCTAGGAGAGTTCCCTACCCCCTGGCCCGGTCCACTGTGTTGATGGCCGTCGAGGCCCGCAGCGCGGCGATGATGTCGGCGAGGTGCTTGACGTTCTTGACCTCGATATCGATCAGCATGTCGAAGAAATCGAGCTGCCGGTCGGTGATCTTGAGATTGGTGATATTGCCGCCGTTCTTGGCGATGATGGTCGAAAGATCGCCGAGCGAACCCGGCGTGTTGGCCACCGTCACGGCGACCCGGCCGACTCTGGAGCCGCCATCGCCGGCATTGTTGTCCCAACCGACGTCGAGCCAGCGCTCGGGCTCGTTGTTGTATTGCTCAAGCTTGTCGCAATCGATGGTGTGAATGGTGACGCCGCGCCCAGTGGTCACAATGCCGACGATGCGGTCGCCCGGCAGCGGATGGCAGCAATTCGGGAAATGCATCGCCATCCCGGGGATCAGGCCCTTGATCGGAATGGCACCGGCCGAGCCGGCCTTGGCCGTGCCACGGCTCTTGCCCAAGGGCACCACCTTGTCGTTCCGGGGCTGGTTCTTGAGGCCCGGATAGACCGCTTCCGCGACCGCGCGCGCCGTGATATGGCCGGCGCCGACTTGTGCCGCCAGATCCTCGACGGAGGGTTGAGAGAACGTCTTAAGGACGCCGGATAGTCCTTTTTCCGTAAACTCGTAGCCGGTTTCCTTGAAAGCACGCTGTAGCATCGAGCGGCCCAAGCTGTGGTATTGGTCGCGCTCCTGGGTGCGGACGAAGCGGCGGATGTGCGCCCGCGCCTTGCCGGTGACGACGAAGCGGTCCCAGGTCGGCGACGGCGTCTGCGCCTTAGACGTGATGACCTCGACCTGATCGCCGTTCCGGAGTTCGGTCCGGAGCGGCATCATGCGACCGTTGATCTTGGCGCCGACGCAGCTATCGCCAATTTCCGAATGCACCGCGTAGGCGAAATCGACCGGCGTCGCGCCGCGAGGCAGGTTGATCAGATCGCCGCGCGGTGTGAAGCAGAATACCTGATCCTTGAACATCTCGAGCTTGGTGTGCTCAAGGAATTCCTCGGGATTTGGCGCCGTTTCCAGGATTTCCAAAAGCTCCCGCAACCAGCGGTATTGCGGTCCGTCCTGCCTAGCCGCATCGGGCCTGCCGCCGTCCTTATAGTTCCAGTGCGCGGCGACGCCGTTCTCGGCGATCTCATGCATTTCCTGGGTCCGGATTTGCAACTCGATTCGATGGTTTTCCGGGCCGAACACGCCAGTGTGCAAGGATCTGTAGCCATTCGGCTTCGGTGTCGAGATGTAGTCCTTGAAGCGGCCCGGCACGGTTCGGTAGGCGCCGTGGATGACGCCCAGCATCCGATAACAGTCGTCGATGCTGCCGACGATGATCCGGAACGCCATGATGTCGGCAAGTTGCTCGAAGCCGACGTCATTGCGCTGCATCTTCTGCCAGATCGAATGCGCCGTCTTCTCGCGGCCGTGAATTTCAGCCTCGATGCCGCTTTTGGCGCTCAGCTTGCGGAGCCCGTCGATGATCCGTTCGACCAGGCCCTCGCCGTGCTGGCGTAGGAAATCCAAGCGCCTGACCACTGATTTCCGAGCATCCGGGTTCAATTCCGCGAACGCCAGATCTTCCAGTTCGTTCTTGATCTCGCCCATGCCGATGCGTTCGGCCAAAGGAGCGTAGATTTCCATGGTCTCGAGCGCGATGCGCTGGCGGGTTTCGGCTTTCTTGACGTGTTTGAGGGTCTGCATGTTGTGCAGTCGGTCGGCCAGCTTGACCAACAGCACCCGGATGTCTTCCGACATGGCGAGCAGGAATTTGCGGAAATTTTCCGCCTGCTTGGCCTGGTCGGACACGAAGCTTATCCGCGTCAGCTTAGTGACGCCGTCGACCAGCCGCGCTATTTCCTCGTTGAATTGCTTGGATATTTCGTCATAGGTCGCGGCTGTGTCCTCGATCGTGTCGTGCAAAAGCGCGGTCACGATGGTGGCCGTGTCGACCTTATAGCGGGTCAGGATGCCGGCGACTTCGATCGGGTGGGAGAAATATGGATCGCCGGAGGCCCGCTTCTGCGAGCCGTGCGCCTTCATGGCAAACACATAGGCGCGGTTGATCATATCCTCGTTCGCTTGCGGATCGTAGGATTTGATCTTCTCGAGAAGTTCGAACTGACGCAGCATAGCCCGGCCACAGTATCATGCCCGGGCTGGCGCGCACGTATTTTCGTGAATGATTAGAGGCGTCTCTCGGAAGCTGGCGAAGCGACTAAGGGGGTCAGTCCTCGGTGGCTTCGACGTCCTCGAACACCATGTCGCCGTCCTCGTC
>JAQBZY010000089.1 GCA_027620395.1 Pseudomonadota bacterium | reverse complement strand
ACCCTGTCCGCCGCCCCCGCCGCCCCACGGGCCGCCCTGATTCTTCCATGCCATGATAAATTCCCTTATTTTCCCTGGGGTTCCCTGAGATTATCAGGGTTTCTCCGAGTTTTTCGTGGATCGGTCCCTGTTTTGCCGGGAGTTCTTGTATTTTTTTGCTTGAGCGCTACTTAGATGTCTGCACTTCGCATCTGCTTATAGGACAGACCCACCGCCGTGACAACGGCCCGGCCCCTTCGGGTAACGCTGCAGATATCGGCACATCTTCAGGAGATTTCAAGCATGCCAGGGGTCACGAACGATCTAATTCTCGAAACCCTCAAGTCCGTCAAGGATCCGGGGAGCGGCAAGGACATCGTCAGCGCCGGCATGGTTCAGGGCCTGCAAACCAAGGACGGCCATGTCGCCTTCGCGATCGAAGTCGACCCAAAACGCGGCGCCGAAATGGAACCGCTCAGGAAGGAAGCCGAGAAAAAAGTCCACGCCATGCCGGGCGTTGTCTCGGCGACGGTGGTCCTGACGGCGGAAAAGAAGGCCGGGCCGGCACCAGGGGCGCAGGGCGGACGGCCGACCCAGCCGGGCCAGCCGGTGCCACCCAAGGCGGGCGGCGATATATTGCCAGGCGTGCGCTCGATCGTCGCCGTCGCCAGCGGCAAGGGTGGCGTCGGCAAATCGACGACAGCGGTCAACCTGGCGTTGGGACTGGCCGCCGCCGGGCACAAAGTCGGACTTTTGGACGCCGACATCTACGGCCCCTCGATGCCTCGGATGATGGGCATTTCAGGCCGGCCAAATTCCGTCGACGGCAAAACCTTGGACCCGATGCAGAATTACGGCATCAAGGTGATGTCGATCGGCTTCATGGTCGACGAGGAAACGCCGATGATCTGGCGCGGGCCGATGGTGCAGTCCGCCCTCGAACAGATGATGCGCGACGTCAACTGGGGCGAGTTGGACGTCATGATCGTCGACATGCCGCCCGGCACCGGCGACGCGCAATTGACGATGGCCCAGCGGGTCCCGTTAACCGGCGCGGTGATCGTGTCGACACCGCAGGACATTGCGCTCCTGGATGCTCGGAAGGGCCTCAACATGTTCCGCAAGGTCGACGTGCCGGTGTTCGGCATCATTGAGAACATGAGCTATTTCCTTTGCCCCGATAACGGCAAGCGCTACGACATCTTCGGGCACGGCGGCGCCAGGCGGGAAGCCGAGCGGCTCGGCGTCGACTTTCTAGGTGAGGTTCCGATCGAAATTCCGATCCGTGAGCATTCCGACGCCGGCACGCCGATCGTGGTCTCGATGCCGGAAAGCTCGGCGGCGGAAAATTATCGCAACATCGCTCGGACGGTTTGGACTAAGATCGAAACTGCCACCGGCGCCAAGGCGGCGCCCCGGATCGTGATCCAGTAAAAAGCCGGCAGTGGACTGTCCGGCCGAGAGGGAGCCGCAAGCGAGCCAGATGTCAATGCCGCCCGCCGCCCTTGAGAATCCGCGTCCGGGCGTTCCGTTCGGGCTTGCCGTGCTGGCCGCGATCATTCTCAGCTTAATGACGGCGCCGGCTCGGGCGGCGACGGTGGTGGCGTTGCCGCCGGCCGAATGCCGCGAAGTACGCTCGGCGCTCGAGCAATTTGTGCCGATCGCGCCCGGGTTTCGCCAGATCGAGATCGATTTTCCGGAAAACCGCGAGAACATCAAAGGCCGGCTCTGCCGTCTGGTTGCCGTCGGCACCGGCGTTCACTTCGAAAGCGAGCGGATCCGCACCCTGGTCGACATGCAGGCGTTCCTGCGCCATGCGCTCAAGGAAATCGGCTGGCGCGAGACCGAACAGACCAAGCACTTCGCCGGCAAGTCGACGCACGGCCGGCACGTTTTCGCGGTCAGCAAGAATAATGCGATCTGCGTCGCCACCACCCAGGTCGACATGATTCCGGGCGCCGATCCGCCGAAAGCCGCCTTCGACAACGGCACGGTGTTTTTGGGCTCGCTCAGGCCGTTCGAGCGCGACTGGTGGGTCGCGGTCGACTGCTTCCATTTCTGAATTCAGCGCCTGATCAGGGTGACGAAGCTGTAGGCCGGACCGCCCGGCGTCTCGGGCTCATTTCTTTGTCGCGCGGTTTCCATCCAAAGTGCCGGATCGATGTTCGGAAACATCGTGTCGCCGTCGATCGTCATGTGAACTTCGGTCAGTTCGATCCGGCTTGCCCGCCCCATTGCCTGGGCGTAAATCTCGCCGCCGCCGATCACCATGGCCGTTTCGCCGCCGGCCGCCGGGATAAGGCTGAGCCCGTCTCCGATGCTCATCGCCGCTTCCGCGCCCTCGGCATGGAAATCCGCGTTCCGAGTAACGACGATGTTGCGCCGCCCCGGCAGCGCCTTGCCGATCGAGGCCCAGGTCTTCCGCCCCATGATCACCGGATGGCCCATGGTCAGCCGTTTGAAATGCTTGAGATCGCCGGAGATATGCCAGGGCAGCCCACCCTGGCGCCCGATGACCCGATTTTCCGCCATGGCGACGACGAGGACGATCTCCATGCCGCCGCTAGACCGCGATCGGGGCACGGATATGCGCGTGCGCTTGATAGTTCTCGAGGCTGAAATCCTCGAACCGGAACTTGAACAGATCGTTGATTGCCGGATTGATCCGCATCGTCGGCAACGCTAGCGGCTCGCGGGCGATTTGCAGATCGGCCTGCTCCAAGTGATTGGAATAAAGATGCGTGTCGCCGAGCGTATGGACGAAGACGCCGGGCCTCAAGTCCGTCACCTGCGCTACCATCATGGTCAACAGCGCATAGGACGCGATGTTGAACGGCACGCCCAGGAACACATCGGCCGAGCGTTGATAGAGCTGGCAGTTGAGCCGGCCGGCCATGACCTGAAATTGGAACAGGCAATGGCAGGGCGGCAGCGCCATGGCGTCGATCTCGGCCGGGTTCCAGGCGCTGACCACCATCCGCCGGGAATTGGGCCTTTCCCGGATTTCCCGTAACACCCACTCGATCTGATCGATGCCGCTGCCGTCCGGCGCCGGCCACGACCGCCACTGGCTGCCATAGACCGGACCCAAGTCGCCGTTTTCATCGGCCCATTCATTCCAGATGCCGACGCCGTTGTCGTTCAGATACTTGACGTTGGTGTCGCCGGCCAGGAACCACAAAAGCTCGTGGATAATCGATTTGAGATGCAGCTTCTTGGTGGTCAAAAGCGGAAAGCCGTCCTCGAGATCGAACCGCATCTGATAGCCGAACACGCCTTGCGTGCCGGTGCCGGTGCGGTCGCCCCGAAAGACGCCGTTGTCGCGGATATGGCGGAGAAGATCCAGATACTGCCGCATCGCTGAACTTTAGCCGACGCCCGCTTATCGTTCCAGCATGTCGCGTGCCGCCGCCAGGGCCCTGGCCGGCGTGATCTGCGAAAGGCAAAGATAGCGCCCGTTTTCCAGGGGGTGAATGCATTGGCCGAGACAGCCGGCGCAGTCGATCTCGGGGACTTCGAAGCGGGCGTTCGGGGGTGCAATCCGCGAATCGTAGGGCACGCTGTCGACGATGTGGGCGGCGGAAGCCAGGCACAGCGTCGGCACGCCTGAGCCGGCGGCGAGGTGCATCAACGAGGTGTCGACGGAAACGACCAGATCTGCGCTTCGGACCAAGGCCGCCTTGCCGGTAAAATCAGACTGATCGAGGCTGACCCACGGCAATTCGGCGAGCGTCCGGTGCCGGGGGGCGCGCTCTAAATCGCCGGGCCCGGCGGAAAGCACGATCTCGTGCGACAACGCATAGGCCTCGGCGATGGCGATGAACACCTCCGGCGCCGTCTCCCGCTCGGCGATGGCGGAAAAGGGATGCAGCACGATCCGAGGTCGGGTCTTGGCCAGCGGCGGCGGCAATTGCGCCCGGCCGAGCCGCACGACTGGCGGCGCCAAGCTTCGCCCGCCGAGCGCATTCGCCAGTTCCCACCATCGGATCAGCCGGTGCGCCATGCCCATCGTTGGCGCCACCAGCCGGCTGTACCAACCGCGCTGGCGCCGGAGCTGGGCATCGTGCTTCGGCCAAGAGCGAGGTTCCAGGGCGTAACGCTCGGCCGCGCCGGAGGCCAAGATCAATACGTCATCGACAGTCGGCAGGCGCAAATGATCGGTACTGACGGCGATCCGGGCATTCAAGCCCCGAACAATCTCCGCCGTCCTGAGCTTGTAGAACGGGTCGCGGATGAAGCGCCGGTAATCGATGCCGATCACGTTCACCCGTTCCGGAAACAAAAATCGAAGCTGGGCGCTTTCGTTGCGGACGATCAACGTCGCCGGCTCGTCCGGACCGATTAATTCGAGAAACCGGGGCAGAATCAACGAGAACAGAATGGTGTCGCCGAGGCCGCCCGAAGAAACTAGAACGATGCCCCGCTTTGCAGCCCCGTCTCTTCTGGCCCGGTAGGCGATCAATAAATTGGCAAGTGCGGTTAGCATCCGGATTATCCGTCGGTGTCCTCGGCAAATATCAACTGGCGCCGCCTCGAAGGATGCGGACCATTCGTGCCGCTGGCAAGGGCGACGGCGGACCGCTCAGGCGTAGAGGTGGATGATTTTCTCGCCAAAAAACCGCATGCCGTCGATCGGCGGCATCGGCTGGATGACGATGTAATCGACGCCAGCATCGATCCATTCGTCGATGCGGTCCGAGACCGCGGCGGCGTCGCCGGTGAGATTGGAGCGCATGACATCGTCAACCATCGGCGGCACCGGAAAACGGTGCTTGCGCTCCTCGGCGTACATCTTGGCCCAGGCAAGCGTCTCGGCGGCGTTCTTGTCGGCGAGCCCGACCGCCGAAATCGCCACCTCGAACGGACGCGCCGTCAACTTGCGCCGCATCCCGTCGACCAGACCTTTCACGATCGACGGCGCCTTCGAATACATGAACCAGACGTCGCCGTGCTTGATCATCAATTCCTGCGTCGGCGGCGAGTCGCCGGCGATCCAGATCGGTGGATAGGGCGACTGCCGCGGCTTCGGATGGCAGAAGGCGTTCTTCAACTGATAGAACCGCCCGTCATAGCTGAATCCGTCGGCGCTGTCGTCGGCGATCAAGCCGCGGATGATGTCGAGGCTTTCGTCGAGTCGGGCAATACGCTGCAAGCCATCGTCGGACCACTCCGGAAAGCCGTACGATTTGCTCTCGGCCGCGAACCAACCCGATCCCGGCGCCAAGATCACGCGTCCGCCGGTGATCTCGTCCAGGGTGCAGGCGATCTTGGCGGTGAGACCAGGATGGCGGAACGTGTTGTTGATCGAATGGCCGCCCAGGCGCACCCGCTCGGTCAACGCGCCGATCGCCGTCACCGCCGTCCAATATTCGAGGATCGGCTTGGCGCGGTCGAGGTGCGCGTTCTCGACATGGTCCGGTATCCAGACCGAATCGAACCCCAGATCCTCGGCGATCCGAGCCATGTCGAGCGCATATCGGAACCCCGACGATGTCGCGCCCATTTCGCCCTGAACGTTGAGGCGAATTCCGAACTTCAACTTTTTCGCCATGCCGCGTCAGCCTCCGAATCGGCAAGCTCCCGTGGCATTTGCCGACATTCCATTGCCGGCAGGAGCGAGAAGTGTCCTTCGCCGGGCGGCAAGATCGTCACATCGGTTTCTCGCGCCGTCAAACGGGCCGGACTTGAATGCGTCGGAATTGCCTCGTTTGTCCGGATTCCGAGACATCCGCGTCTTGACCAATATCAATGTCCAGGGGCCACCGGCGGCATAGTGTCGCCGCATTGACGGAGGACCAAATGGACGACGGAACGCAGACAGTCGGGATCGGACACAATTCGCAAGTGGCCGAAGAGCCGCCGCTGATTTACGTGCTGGTCCGGCTGTTCAATTCGGTCATCGATCCGGGAACCGGCAGCCGCGAGCGCGCGGTCGCCTTACCGCCCGGCAGCTGCGTCGCCGATGTGATCGAGCGCCTCAACATCTCCCGCGAGGTGAATCGGTCCAAAACCGGTATCCAACAAAATCAGTGAAAGCCACGGAATTCAACGGTTGTAGCAGGTTTTGCACGTTCTGGAAATATCTGTTTTTGACTGAGTGAATCGGAAGTGAATCCCGAAAAAAAAGATATCTGTTCCCTGGAACTTGAATTTTTGATACATATAGATGAAGTGATTTTGATCAGAACAGGTGAATACATATTAGACCTGTTGCAAAAGTAGCAACCTGATGCTCAAGGCGCAACTTCGTTTTCGGG
>JAQBZY010000088.1 GCA_027620395.1 Pseudomonadota bacterium | reverse complement strand
CTTGTTGACCCTTTCCGATGGCCAAACGTTGGCGCTGGACGAAATACTGCTGGTGACCGGTGCGAGTGCGCCCGACTGGCTTGGCGAGTCCGGCTTGGACATCGACGAGAACGGCTTTGTCACGGTCGACGACTGCCTCCGATCTACCTCGCACGACGCGATATTCGCGGCCGGCGATGTCGCCGCGGTCGTCAATCACCCGCGTGAAAAAGCCGGCGTGTTCGCCGTGCGCCAAGGCAAACCATTGGCCGAGAACTTACGCCGCGCCCTGCTGGGCAAGACTCTCAAGCCATTCACACCGCAAAAAGCCGCGCTGGCGCTGATCAGCACCGGCGATAAGTACGCGATTGCAGCGCGTGCCGGATTCTCCGTCGAAGGTAGGATGTTCTGGACCTGGAAAGACTGGATCGACCGCCGGTGGATGTCGAAATATACCGATCTGCCCAAAATGACCGACGATACGAAGTCCGCTTTCGCGCACGGCCTTGCGGATCAGGATACGCTCAAGGAAATTTCCGCCATCGCCATGCGCTGCGGCGGGTGCGGCGCCAAGGTCGGCGCCAGCGTCCTGACCCGGGCCCTCTCGGACCTCAAGCCGGTGCCGCGCGACGATATTCTGATCGGACTGCACGAGCCCGACGATGCCGCCGTCGTCGACGTGCCGCCCGGCAAGGTCATGGTGCACACCGTCGATTACTTCCGATCGTTCATCGACGATCCGTACGTCTTTGGCAAAATCGCCGCCAATCATGCGCTCAGCGATATTTTTGCCATGGGCGCCGAAGCGCAGACGGCGTTGGCTATCGCGACCGTGCCCCATGGCATCGAGTCCAAGGTCGAGGACACGGTCAAACAGATGATGACCGGCGCGCTCGAAGTCTTGAACGCGGCCGGTGCCGCGCTGGTCGGTGGGCATACCAGCGAGGGTGCCGAACTGGCGCTCGGCTTTGCCGTCAACGGCCTGGCCGACCGCGACGCCATCCTGCGCAAAGGCGGCATGCGTCCCGGCGATCTTTTGATCCTCACCAAGCCGCTCGGCACCGGAACGCTGTTCGCCGCCGATATGCAGCAAAAAGCGAAGGGCCGTTGGATCGATGCGGCGCTAACCTCGATGCTGCTATCCAATCGAGACGCCGCCAAATGCGTCTACCAGCACGGGGCTCGGGCGTGCACGGACATCACCGGCTTCGGCCTGTTGGGTCATATGGTCGAAATGATCAAGGGCTCCGGCGTCGATGTCAGCATTGATCTGAACGCGCTGCCGATCATGGACGGGGCGCTGGAAACGACGCGGGCTGGCATCTTGAGCTCGCTGCAACCGGCCAACGTGCGGCTACGCCGCGCCATCCGCAACATCGCCGACGCGTCTGAGAACGAACGCTATCCGTTGATATTCGATCCACAGACATCGGGCGGCCTGTTGGCGGCCCTTGCACCCGATCGTGCCGAGGCCTGTGTCGCCGCTCTCCGCATCGCAGGTTATGCGCACGCGACGATCATCGGCGGAGTGACCGCCGAAAGCGGGCACATCGAGCCCGTTAGTTTGACCTGGTAACGGCGCGGCTCGCGGCTTTCACGACCCTGGCAAGGGCCCGGGATTCGCTTTCAGGCGTGAACAACGGACACAGCTTGTCGCATTGGCGCTGTAGGGATGGCAAAAATCGAGTATCGGTCTCGCCCCGCCACAACAGGGCGGCGAGCGCACGCTCGTCGCCAACGGGATAGTATCCCCGATAGCCTTTGCCCAGAAGGCCAACATTGCCGTCGATGTCCGACGCGATGATCGGCACGCCGGCGGCGATGGCCTCCGAGACCACATTCGCGCCGCCTTCCTGATTGGAACTGATGACCATCAGATGAGTCCTTTCGAACTCGCGGCGGACCCGCCATTTCGCGACTTCACCGATCCAATGATACCGCGGATTTTGCGCCATCTCACGCGCCGCTTCGCGCGCCCACTCGTGGTCGTGCGCCTTGCCTAGATGATGAACCCGCAACCTGGATTGCGCCGGCACAAGCCGCGCCGCCAGGGCCGTTCTGAACGGGTCTTTTTCGTCCCTGAGGTGTCCGACGACGCAAACACCATAGTATCGCGACCGAGGGTGGCGGGGCCGGGTCAGCGGCCGCGCCGATTGTCGGATCAAATGCAGCTTTTCATGGAGCGTCGAGGGCAACGCATCCTTGATCAGGCCGTGCAGACAAATCAGGGCATCGGCCATCGCCATGGATCGTCGCGTCGGCACCGGATCCGTTTTCAGGAACGTGTTCACATCGGTGCCGCCCAGCGCGACAATCAAGGGGCCGGCTGGGGCCTGTTCGCGATAGCGGCTGATCGAGCCGGCACTGCGCCAGGCATGGATGGCGATCATCAGATCGCAAGGCCGGCCATCGTAGACCTCATCGATCCGAACTGAATGCCCGTGATCGCGAAGCATGCCCGCCCAACGTAGCGCGGTGGCACGGTTTCCGTTCCTGGAATGCTTCTTCGCTGGGGTTATGATGCCAATTTTCAAGGCGCTTGGAACCTGAGCATTTAGCTGTGAATATAATTTGATGCAGACGTCGACGGCACAACTGATCCAAATGATTCAAGATGCACGTGCGCGCACGTTGGAGCTTGTCATGGATTTGGACGCCGAACAACTGATGGGGCCGAAACTGGACACCGTCAATCCGCTGCGCTGGGAGATCGGGCATGTCGCCTATTTCTACGAATATTTTGTGCTGCGCGCGCATTTGGGCCGCGATAGCGTGCTCGGTGACAAGGCCGACGCACTGTATGACTCCATCAAAATCAGCCACGAGACCCGTTGGGAGCTGCCGCTGCTAAGCATGCCCGATACGCTTGGTTATTTGGCAACGACCAAGGACGCGCTCATTGCCTGCCTGATCGAACGGGATATGGATGACGAAGCACTGTTTATGTCTCAGTTCGGCGTCTTTCACGAAGACATGCACACTGAAGCATTTCTATGGGCCCGCCAGACCCTGGCCTATCCGACCCCGGTATTGCAGGGGGCCATTGATCGCGCCGGCTTCGGCCGTCCCGGGGCGCACCCGGGGTATGCGGACATTCCGGGCGGCCGGTTTGAGATCGGAGCGCCGGACGACGCGCCGTTTTCCTTCGACAATGAACGGCAGGCGTATGTGGTTGAAGTTGAGCCGTTCTCGATTGCCAACGCGCCGGTCACGAATGTTGAATTTGCCGCGTTCGTTGCCGACGGCGGATATGTCAAAGATCGATACTGGTGTGCGGACGGGATCGCGTGGCGCGATCGGACGGGCCTCGGCCATCCCTGCTATTGGCTCAGCGACGGCAGCGACGGGTGGGCGATCCGGCGTTTCGACTGCATCTCGCCGCTGCCGGAGAACGAGCCAGTGATCCACATTAGTTGGTATGAAGCCGACGCCTACGCGAAATGGGCCGGCGCGCGCTTGCCCAGCGAGGTCGAGTGGGAAGTCGCAGCCCTCGGCGAGATGTCGGCCGACGGTAGGTTGGCGACAACCAAGCGCCGCTATCCCTGGGGCAATGCGGCGGATGGAGGCTTTCGCGCAAATCTGGATGGGTATGCTTTGGGGCCCGTCGACGTCGCGGCGTATCCCGAAGGCGATAGCGCATTTGGCTGCCGGCAAATGCTGGGCAACGTGTGGGAATGGTGCGCGGATACCTTTGGGCCGTATCCAGGCTTTAAGCCCGACGCCTATGAAGACTACTCGCGGTTTCTGTTCGGCGCCACCAAGGTCCTTCGTGGCGGCGCCTGGACGACGCGGGCACGAATGATGCACGGCACATATCGAAATTATTTCGAGCCGCATCGCAGCGATATCTTTAGCGGCCTTCGGCTATGCAAAGTCTATAATCGATCTCGCCGATCACCCGTTGGTGTTGGATGCAAAGCGCCCGACATCGAATGAGTTGATCGGAAGGGAACTGCGTTCGGCACAGATCAAGTCGGCGATGATCGTGCCCGTGATTGGGGCAAGTTGAAAGCCGTGCGCGGAAAACCCGAAGGCATGAAATGCGACATCGGCATTTGCCGCCGGTCCGATAACCGGTAACTGGTCCGGCATTACCCCTTCGATGCCAGCCCAGGTCCGATTGACGGTGAGATTTCGGAGGTGAGGAAAGACATCTATCACGGTGCGGGCGCTCAATCCGAATTTCTTGGGGTCCGGAATGGCGCATTCCCCGTCATGACTGATCCGGCCGACATGACCGCCCCCAATCAGGAGCGTTCCCTCGGGTGTCTGTTTGAAGGACAGTTTTCGAGACGCCAGGCCGCAGACCGGCGTCAAAAACCTATTGGTCCTCGATGTCACCATCATCATCAGGGCGGTCGGAACCACCGGCGCCGTGTCTCCCAGCATTTTGGCGATCTCGCCGCCCCAGGCGCCGGCGGCGTTGACCAAGACGCCGGCGTGGCATGTGCCGGCATCGGTTTCGATCTGCCAGGCGCCGCGACTGCGGTTGACGGCCATGACGCGCTCGCCGATTCGAAACCGGGCGCCGGCGGCAGCGGCCGCGCGGGCGAATGCGGCCGTCGTTCGGAATGGGTCGGCGGCACCGTCATCTTCGCACCAGAGACCGCCGACGCAATGTGGGGCGACATCGGGCACGATTTCGCGAAGCCGGTTACGACCGATCATTTGCTCGTGCGTGAAGCCAAGCGCGCGCACTTGCTCGGCGCGGGCGGTGAGAATTTCCATATCGGCATTGGATTCTGCGATCTTGAGCTGACCGACGGCGTGAAAGCCGCAATCGTCACCGACCAGCGGTTCGATTTGCCGCCACATCGCCAGCGACGCCTCGGCCAAGGGAATTTCCGCTGGATGCCGGCCGAGGCGCCTGATTCCGCCGGCATTGACGCCAGAGGCGTGCCTGCCTGGATGGTCTTTCTCGAAGACGACGACGCGTTTGCCACGCCTAGCAAGTTGCAAGGCAATCGAACAGCCGTGCAATCCGCCGCCGACAATGGCGATGTCGGCCTCATCTGTCGAAATGGTTTTGGTGGCAAGCATCTCCGGCCAGCGTTTGTCGATACCGACTGCGGTCATATCGACAGTAGCGGTGGTCATTTATCGTCACCGGGCGGGTCCATCTCCGCCAACTCGGCAAGCGTGATCGGTTTCAACGGCGGTCGGATTCGGTAGGCGCCAACATCCTCGGCGTTGCGTCCTTGCACCTCGGCGATGATCTCGGTCACGATTAGGCCGCACATCCGGCCCTGGCATGGGCCCATGCCGCAACGGAGGAACGCCTTCAATTGATTCGGGCCGGGCGCGCCCAGCCGGGCTGCATCGCGAATGGCGCCAGCGGAAACCTCCTCGCAACGGCATACCGTGACGGCGTCGGCAGGGCGGAGAATTTCCGCCGGCGGGCAGTAAAGCGTGTCCAGAAACGGCCGGATCGCGGCGTGATCGAAACGATCGTCATGCTGGCGCAATGCCCGGCGATTTCTTTCGACAGTGGACAAGCGGTTCAGGCGGTGGGCAATTTCGAGGGCGGCCATCCGGCCCGAGGCCTCGGCGGCTCTGGCACCCAGGATACCGGCGCCATCTCCGGCGATGAATATATTGTTGGCCGAGCTCGTGCCCCACTGATCGGTGGCGGGTTGCCAATACCGTTGTTGGCTGTCCCAATGGTGCGCTAGGCGAAGCTGCCGCGACGCCTGGGTATTTGGAACCACGCCGTGATGCAGCAACACTGTGTCGACGGCGATTTCCCGGGTCTGTCCACCGAGCGTAAAGCAAAAGCCTTCAGCCTTGTCGCGGCCAAGGACATGCAGCTCCGAGGCGCCGCCAATCAACGGCACGCCGGCGGCCTTGATGCGGCGTCGCATGGCGAGACCCTTCCGCAGATACGAGGCGCCTCGAAGGGCGCGCGGCAACAACGGCAGGGCGCGGAGATAATCGGCGATCTTGGTCGTTTCGATGACGCAGACCGGCGGCGCGCCGGCGCGGATTAATTGATCGGCGACCAACAGCAACAATGGCCCGGCGCCGGCAACAATGGTCCGGCCGGTAGGCACCATGCCAGCCGATTTCAACAGGATTTGCGCAGCACCTGCGGTCATGACGCCGGGCAGGGTCCAGCCCGGAATCGGCATCGGCCGCTCCATGGCGCCGGTGGCCAGCAGAATGAACTTGGCTCGGACACTTTCCGCCCGGGCGCCATCGGTGCTCCAGGTCGTGCCATTCTCCTCGATCTGCCAGACTGTCGAATTCGGTCGGTAGTCGATATCGGCGGCG
>JAQBZY010000087.1 GCA_027620395.1 Pseudomonadota bacterium | reverse complement strand
ATCTCGGGCGGATCGGCGAATGGGCCGAGATGGCGTGCCGCGCCGGCGTCGTTTCGATCCACTTCGTCAATGTGGCGCGCAGCATGCTGGTGGCGCCATTCGGTGGTGCCGAACGCCGAATATCGACGGCGCCGATCTGCATCGGCGTGGTCAATCCGAACGGCGACGATTTCATTCTCGATTTCGCGACCTCGAAAATTGCCGAGGGCAAGGTGCTGGTGGCGCTCAAGGGCGGCAAGCCGCCGCCGGTCGGCGCGTTGGTCGATGAGCACGGGCATCCTACCCAGGATCCGCGCGCGCTCTATGGCGAGGTGCCGCCGGGCACGGTGCCAAATCCGCGCGCCGGCAAGGGCGCGCTCCTGACCATGGGCGATCATAAAGGCTCGGGGCTGGCGCTCGCCTGCGAACTTTTGGCCGGCGCCCTTACTGGGTCTGGGACCACGGGTCCCGGCGAGGGCATCCATAACGGCATGCTTTCCATATATATTGCGCCCGATAGCATGAACGGTGGGTCCGACTACGGCGCCGCCGTCTCCGACTATATCGACTTCGTCCGCGACAGCCGCCCGGCCGATCCGGCAAAACCGGTGATGATCCCGGGCGATCCGGAGCGGATGGCCCGGCACCAGCGCCTGAAAACCGGTTTACCGTTGTCCGCCGATGCCTTCGAGAGCATTCTTGCCGCCGGTGACGGCGTCGGTCTCGAGCGAGCCGAAATGAAACGGATACTGGAAGCAACCTAAACGATGACTAAGAAAGTCTACATCGGCAGCGGCGCCGGATTTGCCGGCGATCGCTTCGATGCCGGGGCGCCGGTGGTCGAGACCTTGGGCCGCATGGATGGCCCGCGCTATCTGATATTCGAAGTCATGGGCGAGCGGACGCTGGCCATCGCGCAACGGATCAAGATGCGGAACCCGGACAAGGGGTACTCCCCCTATCTCGATCACTATCTAACTGGCGTCCTGGCGCTTTGCCGCGAACATAACGTTCGGATCGTCGCCAATCTCGGCAACGCCAATCCGATCGGCGGCGCCAAGCGGGTGCACGAGTTGGCTAAAGAGCTCGGCATCGAGGGTTTACGTGTCGCCATCGTCGAGGGCGACGATCTTTTGACCTTCATGAGCGCCGACGAAGTCGGCAGCCTGCCGACGGTCGAGGGGCTCAGCATCGACGGCAAGGAAATTGTCGCCGCCAATGTTTATCTCGGTGCCCGGCCGGTGGCGGCGGCCTTGGCGCTCGGCGTCGACATCGTCCTGGTCGGCCGGACCACCGACGCGGCATTGGTGCTGGGCCCGTTGATCCACGAATTCGGTTGGGCCGAGGATGACTGGGACCGGCTCGCGGCCGGCACCGTCGCCGGGCATTTGCTGGAATGCGGCGGCCAGGTCACCGGCGGTTATTTCTGCGATCCCGGCTTCAAGGACGTACCGGGAATGGCCGATCTCGGCTTTCCGGTCGCCGAAATCGACGAGATGGGCGGCATCGTCATCGGTAAGGCCGCCAACACCGGCGGCATGGTGACCCGCGCCACGGTGACCGAGCAAATACTTTACGAAGTGCATGATCCGGCCAATTACCTGACGCCCGATGTGACGCTCGACATCACCGGCGTCACGCTTGAGGATGCCGGCAAGGACCGGGTCCGCGTCAAGGGTGCCCGCGGCAAGCCACCGCCCGAGACCTTGAAAGCCACAGTCTCGGCCGACGGTGGGTTCTTGGGCGAGGCGGAACTGACCTACGCCGGCCCCAATGCGTTGGCCCGCGCCAAGCTCGCCGCCGATATCGTCACCACCCGCGTCAAACGCCGGATCACCGATACCGGTATTCGCGTCGAAGTGATCGGCGCCGGCGCCGTGTTCGACAACGACAGATCAGAGCGCCTGGCCGGCGACAACAGACCATTGGACGGCGAATACAGGCTCCGCGCCGCCGTCAGGACTCAGGATAAGGCGGAGGCTCAGTATCTGACCGATGAAGTGCTCAGCCTGTTCTGCTCAGGTCCGGCCGGCGGCGGCGGATTTCGTTGCTCGGTCCTCGGCCAGGTCAACACGTCATCGGTGTTGCTGCCGAGGGGCCCGGTCGAAGCACGGTCTCGCGCCATCGAGGTGACGCCATGAGTAGCATCACGGTGCCACTACATGCGGTCGCGCACGGCCGCGCCGGCGACAAAGGCAATCGATCCAATATTTCCGTGGTGCCGTACTTGCCGGATGCGTTTCCGCATCTTAAAGCGCAAGTGACCGAGGCGCGGGTGCTCGAGCTGTTCCGTCACAAGGGCGCCTCCGCCGTCACCCGCTACGAGCTTCCGAATTTGCCGGCCATGAACTTCGTCATCGACGATGCCCTCGAAGGCGGCGTCAACAGCGCCCTTTGTCAGGATCTGCACGGTAAAACGCTCTCGTTCCTGTTGCTGGGCGAAATGACGGTGACGGTGCCGGTCGCTTGCGTGCCGGCCGGATCGCGCTATCTGCAGGACAAATGATCAAATTATCCGTTCTCGACCAATCGACCGCATCCTTGGGGAAACCCGAGGATCAGGCGATTCGCGACACCATTGAATTGGCGCAACTTTGCGAGCGGCTCGGCTATCATCGGTTTTGGGTCTCCGAGCATCACAATCATCCGACCATCGTCGGCACCGCGCCGGAAATATTGATGGCCGCCATCGCCCAGGCGACCGAGCGGATCCGGATCGGCAGCGCCGGCGTGATGTTGCCGCACTACGCGCCGTTGAAAGTCGCCGAGCAGTTCCGGGTGCTGGACGCCATTGCGCCGGGCCGGATTGACTTGGGGCTGGGCCGGGCGCCGGGATCGGACGGCAAAACGGCGTTCGCCTTGAACCGCGACGCCGATACCGACGCCGAAAACTTCCCGGCCAATGTCCGCGACCTGATGGCTTGGGTATCAGGTCAGCCCCTGATCGACGGGCACCCGTTCGCCAACATCAAGGCCAAACCGATGAGCAAGACGGGGCCGGAAATCTGGATGCTCGGCACGTCGGATTACGGCGCGCAGGTGGCGGCGCATTTCGGCATTCCTTATTGTTTCGCGCATTTCATCACCGACGGCCGAGGCGCCGGCCAAGCGATCGAGCTTTACCGGCGAAGCTATCGGCCGAGCGCCCAGTTTCCGGCGCCCGTGGCAACCGTCTGCGTCTGGGCGTTGGCGGCGGAAACCGATGCCCAGGCGGGACGCCTGTTTCAATCCCGCGCGCATTGGAAAGCGCGGCGCGAGCAAGGCGACTTAGGCCCGGTGCCGCCGCCTGAGATCGCCGACGATTTCCCTTATTCCGACGCCGAGCGGGCGCGGATCGCCGAGCTCCGCGGCAATGCGCTGATCGGGTCGGCGGCAACGCTTGGAGCGAAGCTTAGGGATTTGGCGGCAGCCTTGGGCATCGACGAAATCGTGGTCCTGAGTTGGACCCATGATCAGCGGGACCACCGCCGCTCGTATGAATTGCTGGCCGCTGAATTCGACCTTTCGTAATTGGAAACGGTCAGGAACCGGCGGCAATTTCGGAGATTTTTTCCAGATCGAGCAGGCGGATCTTACGGTCCTTGTCGATGGAAATCAGCTTCGCCTTGCGGAGCTTCGAAAACGTCCGGCTGACGGTTTCCGTGGTCAGTCCAAGATAGTCGGCGATGTCGTCACGGCTCATCGGCAAGACGATCACGTCCGCCGGCCGGCCAGCCTCGGCGGCCCGCCTGGACAATATACTCAAGAATGTCGCCAGGCGTTCGGCGGCGGTTTTGCGGCCAAGCAGCAACATATGCTCCTGAACCTCGGCGATGCGTTCGCTGGCGAAAGTGTAGAGCCGGCGCTCGAGCGACGGCATGGTGTCGAAAAAGGCGTCGAACTGTTTCCGTGATATCCGGCACAGCCGGGTTTCCGTCACCGCCTCGGCACTGCAGGTGTAATCGGCGGAATTGACGAGACCCAGAAAATCGCCTGGGAACAGGAACCCGGTGATCTGCCGGCGGCCGTCCGACAACAGTTTGTAAACCTTGAGGCACCCCTCGACCACATTGAACACGTAAAGGTCCGGCTCGCCTTCGTCGATCAGCGGGCTCGCCGCCGGCACGGTCAGGATCGTGACGCCCTCTGAAAACCGCATTCGCTCAATCGGCGACAGCGCGGCACAGAGCGCCGAGTCGCGAACGTCGCAGGCGGCGCAAGGCGAAACGCCTAGCCGGCGGCGCGGGATCGGCGATGGCAGCGTGCCCGTGGTTTTCGACTTCCGGTCCGGCATTGCGTACCTATTTCACTGGCGGCATCCTACATGGCAAATCAGGTTGCTCCAAGAACTGCCCATTGGTGGTTGGCTTATTGGCGCTGACGGATAGTTTGCACCGCCAGGCCGGCCATGACATTTACTGCACGGGTTGACCTCCACCGCCGTTACCTGGACTTGAAATGAACGCGATGCCTCGCCCATACGACACCTATTTCTTCGATTTCGACGGTGTTCTGGTCGAATCGAATGCCGTGAAGGAAGACGCGTTCCGAACTCTCTACGAGCCGCATGGCCCGGATGTGTTAGCCAAGGTCATGGTGCATCACGGAAAAAACGAAGGCATATCCAGGCTGATCAAGATCCGGCACTGTCACCTGGAGTTCCTGGGCATCGAGCTCGACCAAGCCGCCCTCACCGAGATTGCCGGCCGCTATGGTGAACTGGTTGAGGCCAAAGTGACCGCGGCCCCTTGGGTCGAAGGCGCCAGGGAGTTTCTGGACAACGTCCGCCAGGATAAGCATTGCTTCGTCGTTTCCGGGACGCCAGAGCCGGAACTAAGACGTATCGTCGACGCCAGGGGCATGACCGGCTATTTCACCGAGGTCCGCGGCTCGCCCATGGATAAAACCGAAATCGTCGACGAGTTAATCGGGCGGCACGGCATCGAGGCTGCTGGCGCCCTATTCGTCGGCGACGCGGAGGCCGACCGGATCGCGGCGGTTAACAACGGCATTGCCTTCATCGGCCGGGTCGCCGCCGGCCAATTGAACCCGTTTCCGCCCGGAACCGCGACTATCCCGTCGCTTCGCGAACTCAAAGATTAGCCTTGCGAATGATCGGCAGTGCAGAATTCTATTGCCAAGCAACGCTCTGCAAATGTAGCTTTTCTTACATAATCATGTAACTTTCCGCGTGCACCGGTGTTGCGCTTCAAATTTGCCCCGATCACGCCTAAACCGAACAGGGGATATACTCCATGGCACGACCCAATAGACTAACGACCATGTTTGCCGCGTTCGCGATGGGCCTGGCGCTGACATTCAGCTTTTCTGGAACCGCCAGCGCCGAAGACTGCCCGCGCAGCTTCCTGGACAAGCAGTATTGCGACCGTGACGGCGATCTGACCGCCGACCTGCCGACCGACAAGAGCAAGATCGCCAACCCGTCGACCATCATCTTCGCCTACACGCCGGTCGAAGACCCGGCCGTCTATGCCAAGGTCTGGGACGGCTTCATCCAGCACATGGCAAAAACCACCGGCAAGAAAGTCATGTTCTTCCCGGTGCAATCGAACGCCGCGCAGATCGAGGCAATGCGGTCTGGCCGCCTGCATGTCGCCGGCTTCAACACCGGATCGAATCCGATCGCGGTGGCCTGCGCCGGTTTCGTGCCGTTCGCGATGATGGCCGCCAAGGATAACTCCTACGGCTATGAGATGGAAATCATCGTCCCCGCCGACAGCACCATCAAGACGCCGGCCGATCTCAAAGGACGAACCCTGGCCTTTACGGCACCGACGTCGAATTCCGGTTTCAAGGCGCCGTCGGCGCTTTTGAAAGGCGAGTTCGGTCTGATCGCCGACAAGGATTTCAAGACTGCGTTCTCCGGCAAGCATGACAACTCGGTCCTCGGCGTCGCCAACAAGGACTACGACGCCGCCGCCGTCGCCAACTCGGTGATGGTCCGGATGTTTCAGCGAGGCGTCGTCAAGAAGGATGCGGTGCGGTCGATCTATAAATCGCAGACCTTCCCGACCACCGGCTTCGGCCTCGCCCATAATCTCGACCCGGCGCTCGCCGCCAAGATCAAGGAAGCCTTCTTCACATTCAAGTGGGAAGGCTCGGAACTCAAGAAGGAGTTCAAGAAAGAAGATAAATTCATCCCAATCACGCATAAGAAGAATTGGGAGGTCATTCGTAAGATCGATGCCGCCAACGGCGTCAAATACGAGTGTAAATAATCTACTTTTCGAGTTAGGTTTGGGGGGGTATCGGCGGCCGGCGCCGATACCCCTTCGCCTGACCAGGAGCAAGCTTCCAGATGCTTCGTCTCGTCGAT
>JAQBZY010000086.1 GCA_027620395.1 Pseudomonadota bacterium | reverse complement strand
AGGCGCGCCGCCGACGGCGATGGTTTCCAATCCTTCGAACTGGCCGATCCCGTGATCGACGTGCACCACCATATCGCCGGCGCCGAGCGCCGATATCTCGGCGATGAAGTTTTCCGGCCGTACCCGGCGGCGGCCAGGGCGTGACATCCGCTCGCCCAGGATATCGGTCTCGGTAATGACGACCAGATTGCCGTGCCGAAACCCCCGTTCGAGGCCGGCAACGACAAGATGCGCCTTGCCGTCGGCCTTGTCCGACCTGATTCCGGCGCCGTCGGTCCTGGCCAACGTGGCGCCATGTTCGCGCAGCAATCCGTGCAGCCGCTCGGCGGAACCCTCGCTCATGGCGACGACGATGACGGTCCGGCCTTTGGCCGCATGTTCTAGCAAATCCCGGACCACGGCATCGTAAAGATTGGCCTTGGGATCGACCCGGACATCGGCGAAATCCCGCCCGAGGCCGCCGCCAGCGTCGAGGCCTCCGGCCGCCGCATCGCCAGCGCTGAACGGACTGACATCTATCACGGCGCGACCGATCAAGCATTCCTGTAGCGCCGCCTCGTCCAGGAACAGGCTGTCCGGCGGCACCGGGCGGTAGGGAACGCTGTCGCCAGACCGCAAATTTGAAACCCGGGCCTGATAATATTCGATGATCAAGTCGCACCGGGCCTTGATCGCCGCATCGGCTTGATGATCGAACATCAGGACGGCATCCGACAGATAGTCGAACAGTGTTTCGAGGCGGTCATGATAGAGCGGCAGCCAGTGTTCGAAACCGGGGTGCCGCCTTCCTTCGCTCACCGATTCATAGAGCGGATCGTCGTCACCGGCGTGTCCGAACATTTTCCGGTATCCCGACCGGAAGCGGACGATGGCATCCTTGTCGAGCGGTGCCTCGCTCACCGGCGTCAGAACGACGGCGGAAATGTCTCCAGTGCTGCGTTGGGTCGCCGGATCGAAGACGCGCAGCGTGTCTATGTCATCGCCGAAGAAATCGAGCCGCACCGGTTGACCGGCGCCAGCCGGATAGAGATCGACAATGCCACCCCGGACCGCATATTCGCCGGGCTCGGTCACGGTTTCGACGCGGGCGAAGCCGAACCGCTCGAGTTCTCCCGTCAACGCATTCTGAGCCAGCCGCGTTCCCTTGCCGATCCGCCGCCCGGCACCGGCGACGGCCGCCCTTGGCGGCACCCGCTGCAACACGGCAGAGACGGTCGTCAGAACCAGCCGGCCAGCCGACGCCGGTTCGACGACACGACCCAATGCCGCCAGACGCCGTCCGAGGATGGCGCGGCGCGGTGACACCCGGTCGTAGGGAAGGCAGTCCCACGCCGGCAGCGCCACGGTTTCAAGCTCCGGCGCCAATAGTGCCGCCGCCTCGGCCCGCCGGTCCATTGCCGCATCGTCCAGCATCACCATCGTCACGATCTTGCCGGCCGCTGCCAACTCGGCGGCAACGATGATATCGACACCCTCCGGCGCGCCACCTAGGGTCCGCCGGCCGGGTTCGGTGATATCGGAAGGCTTCCAGTTCATCGGGCGTGGAAGGCAATCAACATGTCGAGGACATCGGACCTCGCCGATTGCGGCGCCGCTTCCCGGCCGGTTATCCAGTTATAGAGGTCGTTGTCGGAGTGCTCGAGAAGCGCCTCGAAATGGCCCAGCACCGATGCATCCATGTCGGCCAGCACCGCCTTGGCGAAGGTGCCAATCAGGACGTCGTTTTCCTTCATCCCACAATGGGTGGCCCGGTATAAAAGTCGGCGGCGGCGGTTGTCCACGGGATCGGTCCTTTTCCGAGTGCCAGGGTGCGCGTAGGGTATAGTCCCTCGTGCAACGGATGTCAGCGCGAACCTGATCGATGCGACCGGAAATCCTATTCTCCCTATTCAGGCCGATCACCGTGCTCAAGGGTGTCGGTAAGCGCACTGCCGATCTGATCGGCAAAATAGCCGGCGAAAATGTCGTCGATCTATTGTGGCACTTGCCCGACGGGATCATCGACCGCCGTTATGCGCCCAAGATCGCCGCCGCCCAGGCGGGCGCCATCGCGACCATGACCGTCCGGGTCGGACGGCATCTGAAGCCTCATAACCGCCGCCAGCCCTACAAGGTGCTCTGCGACGACGATACTGGGGCGATGTCGCTGGTTTTCTTCCATGCCCACGCCGACTATCTGGCTAAGGCCTTGCCCGAGGGCGAAGTTCGCGTCGTTTCCGGCAAGATCGAGAAATTCGGCGACGAAATTCAGATGACGCATCCTGATCATATTGGGACTGCGGCTGAAATCGAGATGCTCCGCAAAGTTGAACCGGTCTATGGCCTGACCGCCGGTCTCTCGCTCAAGGTCTTGGGGAAAGCGATCACGGCCGCGCTCGCTGATGTGCCGGCGTTCCCGGAATGGCTCGATCCAACGCTATTAAAACGCGAAGGCTGGCCGGCTTGGGACAACGCCGTCAGGGCGGCACATGGGCCGGCCGAACTTGCCGATCTGGAACCGACGACGCCAGCTAGGCGGCGGCTCGCCTATGACGAACTGCTCAGCAATCAACTCGCCCTGGCCTTGATCCGCCGCTCGATGCGGCGGCTCAAGGGGGTGCCCCTCGCCGGCGACGGCAAGATCAGACAGAAAGTCGTGGCCGGCTTGCCGTTCACGCTCACCGGCGCCCAACAGGCGGCGATTCGCGAAATCGACGCCGATCTCGGTTCCGACACCCGGATGCTGCGGCTGCTACAGGGCGATGTCGGCAGCGGTAAGACCGTGGTCGCCTTGATGGCGATGCTGAGCGCCGTCGAAGTCGGCGGCCAAGCCGTGCTGATGGCGCCGACGGAAATCCTAGCCCGGCAGCATTTGGCGACCCTGACCAACCTCCTCGCGCCGGCCGGCATCCAACCCTTGATTTTGACCGGCCGCGAGCGCGGCAAACCCCGCGACGCGGTCCTCGGCAAGCTCGCCGATGGTGCCGCTAGGATCGCCGTCGGGACTCATGCTTTGTTTCAAGACGACGTCGCCTATGCCGATCTCCGGGTCGCGGTGATCGACGAGCAGCATCGATTTGGCGTTCATCAGCGCCTGGCGCTGGCCGGCAAAGGCCGTGCGGTCGACGTTTTGGTGACCACGGCGACGCCGATCCCGCGGACACTGATGCTGACCGCATATGGCGACATGGATGTCTCGCGGCTGACCGAAAAGCCGGCCGGACGCCCGCCGGTCAAGACAGTGCTGATCTCCGGCGACCGTTTGGATGAAGTCGTCGCCGCCATCGGCCGGGCCGTCGCCGATGTCGCCCGGGTCTATTGGATTTGTCCATTGATCGAGGAATCGGAAACCACCGACATGGCCGCCGCCGAAGCCCGCCACGATCATCTCCGGTCCGTGTTCGGCGACCGCGCCGGCCTCGTGCATGGCCGCATGAAAGGTGCCGACAAGGATGCCGCCATGGCCGCCTTCAAGGATGGCGGCATCGATATCCTGGTCGCCACGACCGTCGTCGAAGTCGGTGTCGATGTCCCGGAAGCCACCGTCATGGTGGTCGAACATGCCGAACGCTTCGGACTGGCTCAATTGCATCAGCTTCGCGGCCGGATCGGACGCGGCAGCGGCCAGTCAACATGCCTTTTGGTGCACGGCCGTAACCTCGGCGACAACGCCAGGGCGAGGCTCAGGACCATGCGCGAGACCGACGACGGCTTCGTCATCGCCGAGCGGGATCTTGAACTACGCGGCGCCGGCGAACTTCTCGGCACCCGGCAAAGCGGACTTCCCGAATTCCGGTTGGCCGATCTGCTGGAACATCGAGACTTATTGCCGACCGCCCGCGACGACGCCGAACTTATCTTGTCACGAGACCCGGACCTAACCGCTGAGCGAGGCCGTAACTTGCGGATATTGCTATATCTTTTTGAGCTGGACGCGGCCGTCAGAAACCTCCGGTCGGGATAGTTGCCAAATCCGACCGCACACGCTAAGCAAGATGCTAGAAAACCCTAACATTTAATAAAGCGAAATTTATGGCCAAGCGCGGCGGCATTACTTACCCGTACGGACTCCGCTATAAATTTAGCGGCAGCATTCAAGAAATCGAAAATTGGTTGGAAAATAACTGTGCCGGCGCGTTCGAGTATCAACTTGAGAACATTATCGAAACCACGGGCTTCAGTCAGCTGGAAGTCCTGTTCAAGTTTCAGCATTTCGACGACAAGGAACGCTTCAAGACAGCCATTAAAAGCAATTCGATCTAGACCTAGAAGTATCCGGGCGGCACCTGGAGGCTGTTGCGACTAGGCTTGGCCGGTTCCACCGGCGATAGCCTTCGGCATTTTATCCCGTTGCCCAACCGGATCCGGCGGCGTCACGATCCCGCCAGAAATCACCAACTTGATGGCATCCTCGACCGGCATCTGCAGCGGAATGACATCTTTCCTCGGCACGAACAGCAAAAAACCCGATGTCGGGTTGGGGGTCGTCGGCACGTAGACATTGATGCAGTCCGCCGGTGTCAATCGTTGCACCTCGCCCTTGGTGCGCCCGGTAATAAAGGCGATGGTCCACAACCCCTGGCGCGGATATTCGATCAATACCGCTTCGCGAAACGCATTCGATTGCTGCGCCAACACGGTTTCCAGAATTTGCTTCACGGCCGAATAAACGTTCCGGATCACCGGCATCTGCGACAGGATGCGTTCCGAAAACCGCATCCACAGCCGCCCGAAGAACCCGGCCGTTAGTCCACCGACCAGCATCAACGCGATGATCAGGACAATCAGACCGAGGCCGGGAACGGCAAACGGCAGATAGGTCTCGGGATTGTACTTGGCGGGAATCAGCGGCGTAATCTTGCCATCGACAAAGGTAATGAAAAGCCACGCCAGATAGAAGGTGATGAAGATCGGTGCCGTAACCAGAATCCCGGCCAGCAGATAGGCCCGCAGCCGCTGCCCGAACAGGAGTGTTCTTCTGGGCAACGGCGCGACTTCGTCTGGCCCATCTTTCGGAGAATTGATCATGTTCACCTCGACTCTTGATCTGCGGCGAGAAACGCGTGGATTTCCGCAATTGTCTCGGACGGCGCCTCTTCGGCAAGAAAATGTCCGGACGGTAACGCCCGACCGGTCACACTGTGGCACATTTCCAGCCATGCGGCGGAAACGTCAAATAACTTATGCATCAGGCCATACTGTCCCCAAAGGACGTGCGTTGGACAGGTCAATCTGACCGCAAGGTCGGCGGCGTCGTGTTCAAGATCGATGCTCGCCGCGGCGCGGTAATCCTCGCACGACGCATGAATGGTCGCCGGGTCCGAAAAACAGCGG
Organism: Pseudomonadota bacterium; assembly: GCA_027620395.1. GTDB lineage: Bacteria > Pseudomonadota > Alphaproteobacteria > Rhodospirillales > Casp-alpha2 > JAQBZY01. Next base: position 1,038 of record JAQBZY010000086.1, on the reverse strand, counting down.
CGGTATTCGGCCAATGCCCGGGGGTCGAACGTGGCGCCTGAACGGCTCCAATGGCCAAGCTTTTGGTCGAGAAAATAGACCGGATCGGCACCGATCATCCGTTCCGGCAGATCGAACGGTTGCGCCAGGAAGAACCAATGATAGTAACCGAGCGCAAACGCTTTGTCGGTGTTAGCGAACAGCTTATGCGTCGGCACGATGTCAAGAACGCACAGCCGCTTGACCCTGTCCGGATGATCGAGCGCCATCCGATGCCCGACCCGGCCTCCCCGGTCGTGGCCACAAACGGCAAAACAATCATGCCCAAGGGCCCGCATCAGCGCCACTTGGTCCGCCGCCATGGCCCGCTTCGAATAGGTCTCGTGCGGCGGTGCGCCAGGTGGTTTGGAACTGTTGCCGTACCCCCTCAAGTCGGCGACGACGACCGCGTAATTCTTGGCCAGTTCCGGTGCCACCAGATGCCACATGGCGTGCGTTTGAGGGTGGCCGTGCAGAAGTAGGACCGGATCGCCTCGTCCGGCGGTTCTGGCATGAATGGTAATGCCACCGCCGATGTCGATATCCCGCGTTTCGAAGCCGTCAAATAACATCAGCCGTCAGCTCGAGCGGCGGATCGTTTCGACGAGAATCTTCAACAGACCGCGAATGAACGGATCGGTCTTCTTGAGCTTGTCATTGTACATCTGCTTGGTGACGGTGATGATCGTTGCCGCTTCCGCTACCATGGCCGACGCCATCCTGGGCTTGTCGTCGACCAGCGCCATCTCGCCGAACACACCGCCAGGGCCAATCTGAGCCAAAACCTTGACTTGTCCGTCATCCGTCTTTCGGGAAATCTCAATCAAACCGCTCTGGATGATATAGGCGGATGTTCCGGAATCTCCCTCGCGAAATATGATATCGCCGGCTCGATAGGTCTTCCGTTCGATAAAATCGGCCATGTTTCTCCTCTGCCCCTCAATCTTGAGAGGGGAAAATTTTGATTGCCGGGCATTTTACCCCGGTTAGGGTCTTGGGGAAGCAACAAATGGAGGATCG
>JAQBZY010000085.1 GCA_027620395.1 Pseudomonadota bacterium | reverse complement strand
GGGGCGTGGAAACCTTGTACGCGTATTGTTCCCGCCACGCCACAGCATTGGCGTGTTCGGCGATTAGCTGTTAAATGCCTTTAACCCACGGGCTTGGAGCGACGCATGATCTATGAAGAACGCATTTACACTATTCGGCCGGGCACCATGGCCGAATATCTCAAAAACTACGAAACGCTGGGACTGCCGGTCCAGAAAGAGGTTCTCGGCACCCTCGTCGGGTTCTGGCACACGGAAATCGGCGGGCTGAACAAGGTCGTCCATATCTGGGGGTATGACGATCTCGACGACCGGCTGAATCGCCGCAAGATCCTGTCCGAACACCCCGACTGGCCGGCCTATCTGGCGGTCGCCCTGCCGCTGATCGTCGAACAGGAAAACCGCGTTCTGATCCCGGCCAGTTTTTCACCGGCGCGGTAGCCCTCCGTCAGGCGGCCAGTGCGCTCGCTGCGTCGACATGATCGAGGCCCTGCGCCTCGGCGACGGCCGCATGGGTCACCTTGCCGCCGCATACATTCAACCCGTTGAGCAGATGCGGATCCTTGAGCAACGCTGTACTTACGCCGGCTTCGGCCAGCCGGATGATGAAGGGCAGGGTGGCATTGTTCAGCGCGAAGGTCGATGTACGGGCAACGGCACCGGGCATGTTGGTGACGCAGTAATGGACCACGCCTTCCTCGATATAGTAGGGGTCAGAATGGCTCGTCGGTCGGCTGGTTTCGAAACACCCGCCCTGATCGATGGCGACGTCGACGATGACGGAGCCCCGTTTCATCTTCCTGACCATGTCGCGGGTCACCAGCTGTGGCGCAGCGGCGCCGGGAACCAGCACCGCACCGATAACGAGATCGGCCTCCAGCACGGCTTCCTCGACACTGAGCGCCGTTGAATACAGCGTCGTAATCAGGCTTTTGAACTGGAAATCCAGCTCCGCCATGCGGTGTTGGGCCTTGTCGATCACCGTTACGCTGGCGCCCATGCCGGTGGCGACGAACGCTGCATTCGCGCCGACAACTCCGCCGCCGATGATGACGACCTTGCCCTGGGCAACGCCGGGGACACCGCCCAGAAGGACACCGCGACCGCCCCGCTCGATCTCCAGTCCGGAGGCGCCGGCCTGAACCGACATGCGCCCGGCGACTTCGCTCATCGGCGCCAGCAGGGGAAGGCCGCCGTAATTGTCGGTGACGGTTTCATAGGCGATCGCCGTTGCGCCACTGTTCATCAGGCCTTTTGTCTGCGCTGTGTCCGGCGCGAGATGCAGGTAGGTGAAAAGCGTCTGGCCTTCACGCAGCAGGGCAATTTCGGACGCCTGCGGCTCCTTGACCTTTACGATCATGTCGGCGGCCGCAAAGACTGCTTCCGCGTCGTCGCCTATCGAGGCGCCGGCGGCAATGAACTGCGCATCGTCGATACCGATCTGATGGCCGGCATCGTGCTGGACGATGACCTCGTGACCGCGATTGGTAAGTTCCAGAACGCCCGGCGGGGTCATGCCGACCCGGTATTCGTGGTTCTTGATTTCCTTCGGCACGCCAATCAGCATTTGAACCCCGCTTGTGGCCCAACCGGAAGTCGCGGGCCGTTAACGATTCTTAGCCCGGCCGGGGGCCGTATGTCCTTGCGAAATTGCCCACCAAAACTTGCCTGAACACAACATTAATTCTATTATTTTCGATAATATTCGAATATAATTTCAATTATGCTTGATCGCATCGATTATCATATCCTTTCGGCCCTGCAAGCGGACGGTCGGCTCAGTAACGTCGCACTGGCCGAAATGGTCGGCTTGTCGCCGTCGGCGTGTCTGCGCCGGGTGCAAATCCTTGAGACCGGCGATTATATCCGGGGCTACGCCGCGATCCTGAACGAAAAGGCGCTCGGTCGGGCGTCCAACGTCATCGTCGCCATCACCTTGGACCGGCAAAGCGAGGACTACCTGTCCCGCTTCGAGCAAGCCGTCGCCGCCTGCCCCGACGTCATGGAATGTTATCTCATGGCCGGCGAAGCGGATTACGTGCTCCGAGTCCTCGCCGCCGATGCCGAGGATTACGAGCGCATTCACAAGGGACATTTGTCCAGGCTGCCGGGCGTCCGGCGCATCCATTCCAGTTTCGCGCTCCGCAGCATCGTCAAGCGCACCGGCATTCAACTCGCCGCGAGCGGGTAGCGAGGGGCTGGCTTTTCCCATCGCGCTTCCCATATCCTGGCCAGAGAAGCCAGGAGGGCCGAACGATGTTTGGACTGTTCAAGAAATCCGCCGATATGCCAACCGCCGCGACCGCGCTGCCCGGCCGCTCGAAGCCGATCGAGACGGCGGCGACGCACCACGTCAACGGCCAACCCTTGAAACCGCCGTTCCCCGCCGGAACGGAACAGGCGATGTTCGGGCTCGGCTGCTTCTGGGGCGCGGAGCGGATGTTCTGGAAACTGCCCGGCGTCACCGTCACTGCCGTCGGTTATACCGCCGGCATGACGCCCAATCCGACTTACGAGGAAGTCTGTTCCCGACGCACCGGCCACAACGAGGTGGTGTTCGTCGCATTCGACCCGAAGAAAATTTCCTATCGCCGCCTGTTACAGGCGTTTTGGGAAGGTCACGACCCGACCCAGGGCATGCGCCAGGGCAACGACATCGGCACGCAATACCGCTCCGGCGTCTATGTATACTCCGACGCGCAACGCAAGGAAGCGGCGGAAACCAAAGCCGCCTATGAAAAGAGCCTGAAGATAACCGGATTCGGGGACGTCACCACCGAAATCATCGATGCGCCCGAATTCTATTACGCCGAGGCCTATCACCAGCAGTATCTGGCCAAGAATCCGCGCGGCTATTGCGGGCTCGGCGGCACCGGGGTCTGCCTAGCGTCTTAATCCGGCTCCTAAAAACCCGCCATTCCGGGCGGTGCGGTGCGCCGTCCCGGATTCCACTGCCCAAAGCGTGGGCCCTGAACATGTCCAGGGTCCACTCTCGACGGCACGGCTGCCGGCTTCGCGTTTTAGGCGCGCGTCGCACTCGCCGGCAAGGTGCGGAGCGCACCCATGTCGCCGCGCTCCAGCAGCCCCGGATCGGCCACCCAGGCGGCGAAGAAATCGGTCGCATCGTCGCCCCAGAAGACCTCGTCCCCGGCAACCAGACTCGGCACACCGAAGACGCCGGCTTTGAGCGCCGCCTCGCCGTTCGCGATCAGTGCTTTCTTGACCGCCGCGTCGGCGATCCGGTCCTCGCCGTCGTCGACTCCGGCGGCTTTTTGGATTGCCTGCCAGCCGGCCTCATCATCGGGCGAGTTGCCGTGCCCCCAGATCGCGTCGAAGATCGCGCCGACCACGGCCTTGCTGGCGCCCAAGGCAACAGCCAGCCTGAGCGCCCGGATCGGGTTGAACGGGTGCGCCGGCGGCATTTTAAAAAGAATTCCGTTGCGCTCGGCCCGCCACAGCACATGCCGGTAGGTGAACAACCGCTTGGCCGGAATCTCGGCCGGCCCCTTGTGGCCGCGCGCCCCTAAAAGACCCGCGAACAACACCGGCCGCAGGGTCAATTCGACAGTCGATGGCAGCGTATCCAGCTTCAAAAACTGAAAATAGCTGAACGGCGAGATAAAATCGAAATACCAGTCGGCTTGCATGGGCCTGTCCCCTACTCCGCCGCGTCACGGCCGAGCTTGGCCGGCGGCGCCGCATTGTCCGGATCGTAGGCGAGTTTTGGCGTTTCCGGTACCTGGCAGCCGACCGGGCAGCAACGCCCGGGCTGCTTATCGCGGCTGATCTGTCCGTCAGGCCCTGCGAGTGCGCCGCGCTGCATCAGTTTTTCGACGATCTCGACCCGCTCGGCGACCGGATAGTAGCGCCAGATTTCCCGCTTCATGGCTTCCGGCGAGCCGCCACCGTGCAGGCTGATCACCGAATACCAGCCGGCCTCGTCCGATGCCGTCAGGTCCTCCAGCAGCCTGGCCACGTCGCGACGCACGGCATAGGGAACATCGGCGCTGCCTTGCAGGAGGTCCGAAAGTTTCGCCGCCGTCGCCGGGTTATGGTCCTCGTCCGGTCCCGGCAGCGTGACGACAAGCCCGCCCGAAACTTCGTGCGCGAGCCGGTGCATGTCATAAATCTGGTTGGCCATCAGCAATTTGCCGACGTTCGAGAACATGCCGTCCGGCTGAAAGACACCGGACGGGTCGGCGAAGCCGTAGACCGAGGCCGCCGCGCCGCAGGCATAGAACCCCTCGACGATCTTGATCAATTCGACCAGACGGTCGCGCAAATGCGGCGTTTCTTCCGGAGCCAAACCGTTGGCCCGGCACATCATGACACCGGCGCCGATCAATAGATCGCCGAAGCCGGCCCGGGCACCGATACAGCTATGGCGGTGATGCGTCGCGTAGGTGCTGACCAGCATCTGCGAGAACTGCCACTCGCCAGCCATGAACACCCTCTCCCACGGCACGAACACGTCCTCGAAGATCACGACCGCCGTCGACTGGCCGTAACTGGCGCTGAACTTGGCGGCCTTGTTGCCGGCCCGTCCGGCCGGCCTGGCGACGATGGTGATGCCGTCGGCATCGACCGGCACCGCGCAGCAGACGGCATACTCTGCGTCTTGCTCGCTCATGTTCCGGCACGGCATCACCAGAAACTCATGCACAGCCGGCGCCCCGGTAACGATGGCCTTGACGCCGGAAAGCACGACGCCATCGGCGCGGCGCTGCTTGATCCGGACGTAGCTGTCGGGATTGGCCTGCGCGAAGGGCCGCTTCGAACGGTCACCCTTGCCGTCGGTCATGGCGATGGCGCAACTCAGATCCTGGTCCTGCATCCAGTGCATCCAATCGACGAACCGTTGGTGCGCCTCGCCGCCCAAGTCGGCCGCCATGGCGTGCGTCGTCTGATAGAGCGCGTTGAAGGCGTCGTGACAGAGATAGCGCTGGGCGCAGCCGGCTTCCCGGCACATCAGCCGCACGGCCTCCAGCTTGTTGATCAGATCCTGCGGCGTGCGGTCGAGATGCAGCATCCGGTTGATCTCGCGCCCAGACGTGTGCTGGGTCGCCCGCATCAAGGGCGTCAGCGACGGATCCAAAGCCATGTCATAGGTGACGCCGATGGCGTTGATTCCCGGCATCAGACGGGGATCGTCAACCTTGGCCGGCGCGCCGTCGAGGAAAATCCGGGGACTCAGCCGCCGGATCGATTCCAGATATTCGAGGGCCGACATGAACATGCTTTACTCCTGTTTCCGCGTGTCCGGTGCCGCGTCGAGCCGTATTATAGCGCCCGGAAAGGGTTCGGCGATGGCGCATTTCATATTGGTGCACGGTGCCTATCATGGCGGCTGGTGCTGGGAGCGATTGATCCCGCTTCTGAACGCTGCCGGCCATACGGCGGCGGCCCCTGATCTGCCGGGGCATGGCGCCGATCCCGGCGGCCTCGCGGCCCAACGCATGGAGGCTTACGTCGAGTGCATCGCCCGGCTGATCGATACCACGCCCGCCCCAGCCATCGTCGTCGGTCACAGCATGGCCGGCGCCATCGTCGCCAACGTTTGCGAGACCAGGCCGGATCGGATCTTGCGTGCCGTGTTCCTGGCCGCCTACATTCCGGCCGATGGCCAATCCATTTCCGATCTCGCCAAGACCGACAAAGGCTCTCGGGTCCGAGTCGAGATGACGGAGCGGGAAGGCTTGAAAGCCGTCGCCCTGGCATCCGAAAACCTCGGCGAGGCTTTTTATAATGATGCCTCCGCCGTTGACCTTTCTTTCGCGGCGGCGGGGGCCGGTCCGCAATCGGCGGCACCGTTCCGGGCCAAGGCCGTCTTGAGCGAAGCTAATTTCGGCCGCGCAAAAAAATCCGCCATTCTAACCCTGAACGACCAGGCGATATCGCCCGAATTGCAGCGCCGGATGGCCATCGCGGCCGGTTGCGATCCTATTCTAGAAATCGCCAGCGGACATTCGCCGTTCCTGACTGCCCCCGCCGAGCTGGCGCATTTGTTCGTTCAATCGGCGGCGAGGAAGCCCTTATAGTCTTCGGAAAGCTCGCGGACGGCGGCGTCCCTGAGCCGCTTACCGATATCGCCAGTCGCCAGCGTCGGGTCGGAGCCGATACGTCCATCCGGGAACCGGCGACGGTAATCGTCGCAATCGTAGATCGGCCCTTCGGCCGCGATTTCCGGCGACAGCTTGCCCTTGGCCTGAACCCGCTTGGCGTCTTCGGGGTAGCCGAAGTAGGTCAAGGATACCTCGCCGGCGGTGGCGTGACTGCCGTTGGCGGCGCCGAACATTTCATTTTCAATCTGCCGTACTGAATCGCCGTGCCACCAGTTTCTGAGCCGACAGCGGACGGCCGCGCGGTTCAGGCGAGCCGTGCCGA
>JAQBZY010000084.1 GCA_027620395.1 Pseudomonadota bacterium | reverse complement strand
AACAACGCCGTCGACACCCAAACCGGCACCATCAAATTGAAGGCCGAGTTCGCCAACCCGGGTGGTTATATGACGCCCGGGCAATTCGTCCGCATCAGCATCGAGATGGAGGCCCTGAAGGATGTCCGCGCGGTGCCCGAGCGCGCCATTCAAAACGGACAGCACGGATCCTATATTTTCATCGTCAAGGCCGACATGACGGTGGAACCGATCAAAATCACCGCCGGGCCATCGGCCGACGGCTTTACGTCGATCGGCGAGACATTGAAAATCGGCGACAGCATCGTCACCGATGGCCAACTACGCCTCTTCAAGGGCGCCAAGGTCAGCATCAAGATCTCTGACGACGGCAAGGCGAAGAAAAAAGATGCCGACAAGAAGGGCCGCGACGCCAAAAAAGCCGAGGCCAAAACCGACGCCGGCGGCGAGAACAGGAAGGACACGCCCAAAAAGGCGGCTGATTGAGCATGAACATTCCAGAGCTGTGCATCCGGCGGCCGGTCATGACGACCCTCGTCATGTTCGGCCTGATTCTGTTCGGCATCGTCGCCTACCGATCCTTGCCGGTGAGCGAGCTCCCCAACGTCGACTATCCGACCATCGAGGTGACCGCGTCACTGCCCGGCGCCAATCCGGAAACCATGGCCGCCGCCGTGGCGACGACGCTGGAAGGCAGTTTTTCCAGGATCGCCGGCATCCGCAACATGACCTCGATCAGCGCTTCTGGCTCAAGCCGGATCACGCTGGAATTCGAACTCGACCGTAGTATCGACGCCGCCGCGCTGGACGTGCAGTCCGCCATTTCGTCGGCGATGCGCAGCCTCCCGGACGACATGGCCGATCCACCGTCGTTCCGAAAGATCAACCCGGCCGACTTCGCGATTTTCTACATCGGCCTGAGCTCCGACACCTTGGCCGCGTCGGCGGTCAACGAATTCGGCGAAACCATGCTGGCGCAACGGCTCTCGACCATTCAGGGCGTGGCGCAAATCCAGATTTGGGGGCAGCAGAAATACGCTGTCCGCATCCAACTCGATCCTGACGCGTTGGCAACCAAGAATATCGCCATCGAGGAAGTCGAGAAGGCGGTCAAGGGCGGCAACAGCTATCAGCCGACCGGCGCCTTGAACGGCCGCGATCAGACCATCGCCGTCAAGACCACGGCGCAATTGAGCGACGCCGCCGCCTACAACAAATTGATCGTCGCCTACCGCAACGGCGCACCTGTCCGGCTCCGTGAAGTCGGCGCCGCTATCGACGGCGTCGAGGCCACCCGCGTCGCTACCTATTTCGGCGACAGGCAAGGCATCATGCTGGCGATCTACCGCCAGCCGGGATCGAACACCGTCAAGATCGTCGAGGACATCAACCGCGTGCTGCCGACGTTCCGGGCGCAACTGCCGGAATCGATTTCGCTCGAGGTCATGTATGACCGCGCCCACAGCATCAAGGAGTCGATCGCCGACGTGGAGTTTACGCTGTTGCTAGCCGCCGGGCTGGTGGTTTTGGTGATTTTCCTGTTCCTCCGCAACGCCGTCGCCACGGCAATCGCCAGCGTGGCGCTGCCGATCTCGGTCATCGGCACGTTTTCCGTCATGTACGTCATGGGATTCAGTCTCAACAACCTGAGTTTGCTGGCCCTGACGCTGTCGGTCGGCTTCGTCGTCGACGACGCCATTGTCATGTTGGAAAACATCATCCGTCACAAGGAACGTGGTCTCGGCGGCATGCAAGCCGCGTTGCGCGGGTCGCGCGAAATCGGATTCACGATTATATCGATGACGATTTCGCTGGTCGCCGTGTTCATCCCGGTGATGTTCATGGGCGGCATGGTCGGCCGGCTGCTGCACGAATTCGCAATGACCATCACCGCCACCATTCTGGTTTCAGGCATCGTGTCGCTGACGCTAACGCCGATGATGTGCAGCCGCTGGCTCTCGGATACCCACGACAAGCCGACGAAAGGCATCCTGGCCGTTTCCGAACGGGTCTTCGACGCCATGCTCAAGTTCTATGACGTGACTTTGCAATGGTGTCTCGGGCACCGGCGCGCGATCTTGGCGCTGTTCATCGCCACTCTGGTCGGCACTTGGGGCCTCTATTTGAATATTCAAAAAGATTTCCTGCCAGCCGAGGATACAGGACGCCTGCTGATCTTCACCGAGGGCGGCCAGGACGTCTCGTTCGAAGCCATGGCCCGCTACCAGAAGCAAGTGGAGCTGATCGTCGCCGAGGATCCGAACGTGGATGCGACCATGTCCCGGGTCGGCGCCGCTGGCAGCCGCTTGACCAACAATTCAGGACTAATTTTCCTGCGCTTGAAGCCCCGGAATGCTCGGCCGGACAACGACATCACCACCGTGGTCCAGAAGCTGCGGCGCAAGCTCAATCAGGTTGCCGGGGTCAAGTCGTTCGTCAGCAATCCGCCGGCGATCCGGGTCGGCGGCCGCCTCAGCAACGCGCAGTATCAGTACACGCTGCAAGATTTGGATCTGGAAAGCCTTTATAAATGGGCTGAAATCTTGACCGATGAACTTGGCAAGTTGCCCGGCTTCCAGGACGTCACCACGGATTTGAATATCTCGAGCCCATCTCTGGTGGTCAATATCGACCGCGACCGAACCGGCATCATGGGGATCAAGGCCGAACAGATCGAAACCGTTCTGGCCAGCGCCTTCGGCGGACGCAAGGTGTCGACCATCTACACGGCAGCCAACCAGTATTCTGTCATTCTCGAGGTCGCGCCCGAATTTCAGCGCGACCCCGCCGCACTTTCGAAGCTCTACGTCAGCGCGCCCGGTGGCAAGCTGGTCCCGCTCAACGCCGTCACCACCATTTCCCGGGGCGTGTCGCCGTTGACAATCTCGCACCAGGGACAAATTCCAGCCGTCACCATTTCCTTCAACCTGGCGCCGGACGTGACGCTCGGCACCGCCATCGACCAGGTGCATGGGCTCGAACGCGAGTTGCAAGTGCCGGCGACCCTGACCACCAGCTTCAAGGGGACGGCGGAGGTGTTCCAGCAATCCATGGCCGGCATGGGGATGCTGCTGGTATTGGCGATCCTGGCCGTCTACATCGTGCTCGGTATCCTGTATGAGAGCTTCATTCACCCGTTGACGATTCTGTCGGGCCTTCCCGCCGCCGGCGTCGGCGCGCTGTTGGCGTTGAAGATTTTTGGCATGCCGCTGACGCTTTATGGCTTCGTCGGCATCATCATGCTGGTCGGCATCGTCAAGAAAAACGCTATCATGATGATCGACTTTGCCTTGAGCGCGCAACGCGAAGACGGTCTCGACCCCGAGACGGCAATCTATCAAGCCTGTCTGGTGCGGTTCCGGCCGATCATGATGACGACCATGGCGGCCTTGATGGGCAGCCTGCCGATCGCCATCGGCTTCGGCCAAGGCGGCGAGGCCCGGGCGCCACTGGGCCTGACCGTCGTCGGTGGTCTGCTGCTGTCGCAGATCATTACGCTTTATCTGACACCGGTGATCTATCTCTATCTCGACCGGCTGTTCCCGACAGCCCGCAAGGCAATTGCGGTCCAAGCCGCCGCCGAATAGGGCTGGAGAATGCCGACAACGACAGCGGCAAATGGGTTCGAACGGACGTCAATCCTGACTTGCCCCAAGTGCGGCCATAGCGCTGCAGAGGAAATGCCGCTCGACGCCTGCATTTATTTCCATACCTGCCCCGGCTGCGGCGAAACCTTCCGGCCGCTGCCGGGCGATTGCTGCGTTTTTTGCTCGTACGGCACAGTTCCCTGCCCACCTATTCAGCAACGGCGCGGCTGCCGCGGCTAGACCACCCTTCGCTTTGACAAATAGCGCAATTGCGCCAACATCTGCGGTGGGAGAACATCCATGATGAGCAAACCGACCCGCACGGAAACCGACAGCCTGGGCGCCATCGAGGTGCCGGCTGACCGCTATTGGGGAGCACAGACCGAACGATCGCGGCAAAATTTCCCGATCGGCGATGAGCGCGAGTTGATGCCGATCGAATTGATTCACGCCTTCGGCATCCAAAAGCAGGCCGCCGCCCGCGCCAACAGGAAACTCGACCAGCTGGAGGGCAATCTCGCCCTTGCCATCGACAAGGCCGCCGCCGAGGTCGCCGCTGGCGCGCTCGACGATCACTTTCCGCTCGTGATCTGGCAGACCGGTTCCGGCACCCAGACCAACATGAATGTGAACGAAGTGATCGCTAACCGCGCCAACCAAGCTTTCGGCGCGCCCTTGGGGGCCAAGGCACCGGTGCATCCGAACGACCACGTCAACCGTTCGCAATCGTCCAATGACAGTTTCCCGACCGCCATGCACATCGCGCTCGCGATCGAAACGCACAATCGGCTGATGCCGGCGCTGCAAGGACTGGAGGCCAGCCTCGCGGCCAAGGCCGAAGCCTTCGCTGACGCCATCAAGATCGGCCGCACGCATCTGCAGGACGCGACGCCGATGACGCTTGGTCAGGAATTTTCCGGCTATGCGCACATGGTCGCCGAGAACATCGAGCGGCTGAAGAAAAGCCTGAACCAGATCTACGAGTTGGCGCAGGGCGGCACGGCCATTGGCACCGGCTTGAACGCGCCCAAAGGTTTCGATGCCGCCTTCTGCACCGAGGTGACGGAGTTGACCGGCCTTCCGTTCCGGCCATGCCCGAACAAGTTTTACGCTTTGGCGTCCGAAGATGCATTGGTCAATCTGGCCGGCAAACTCAACACCATCGCCGCCAGCATGATGAAGATCGCCAACGACATCCGGCTATTGGGCTCTGGCCCCCGGTCCGGCTTGGGCGAGTTGATTTTGCCGGCCAACGAGCCCGGCTCATCGATCATGCCGGGCAAGGTCAATCCGACCCAGGCCGAAGCCCTGACCCAGGTCGCGGCCCAGGTCATGGGCAATCACACCACGGTCAGCGTCGCTGCCTCGCACGGGCATCTCGAACTCAACGTCTTCAAACCGGTGATCGTGGCGGCGTGCCTGCGCTCGATCCGGCTTTTGGCCGATGCCACGGACAGTTTCCGAATTCGTTGCGTCGACGGCATCGAGGCCGACCGAGAGCGGCTCCGGGAATTGATGCAGCGATCATTGATGCTGGTGACGGCGCTGGCGCCGGAAATCGGCTACGACAAGGCCGCCGAGATTGCCAAGAAGGCGCACCAGGATGGCAGCAGCCTCCGGACGCCACACTCGCACTCGGCTATCTGACGGGCGCGGATTTCGACCGGCTGGTCCGGCCGGAAGATATGATTGGATGATCGGGACACGTCATGGCGCATGAACTGAATGCCGATACCCAAGCGGCGGCAAATTTGCGGAACAGCAAACTCGATGGCGAGGCGATCCTGGCCGCCCGCGTCGATCTGGCGGCCTGTTTCCGGATGGCGGCCCGGCTCGGGCTACACGAAGGAATTTGCAATCATTTCTCGTTCGTGGTCCCGGGGCACGACGATCTTTTCATGGTCAATCCCTACGGATTGGCGTTCAACGAGATCACCGCATCGTCGCTGTTGATCTGCGATTTCCACGGCAATGTCGTCGTCGGCGACCGGCAACCGGAAGCCACCGCCTTTTATATCCACGCCCGGCTGCACTTGAAGCGCCCACAAGCCCGGGCCGCCTTTCACACCCACATGCCGCACGCCACCGCGCTGGCCATGCTCGAAGGCGATCCCTTGATCTGGGCCGGGCAGTCGGCGCTCAAGTTCTATGGCCGCATCGCGGTTGACGAGAATTACAACGGTTTGGCGCTGGACACTGACGAAGGCGACCGCATCGCCGACGCCATGGGCGACAACGACATCGCGTTTCTCAAGAACCACGGCGTCGTGGTGACCGGCCGCAGCATCGCCGAGGCCTGGGACGATCTTTATTACCTGGAGCGCGCCTCGGAGGTGCAATGGAAGGCCATGAGCACCGGCCGGCCCCTGAAACCGGTCAAACCGGAGATCGCCGAATTAACCGCCCGGCAAATGCGGGTCGGGGACCGCGACAGCGCCTATCAGCATCTCGACAGCATCAAGCGCATGTTGCTGCGCGATGAACCCGAATTCGCCACCTGAGATCAAGGATGCATCCATGACCAACGTCACCATCGTCACCGGCGGTTCGCGCGGCATCAGCGCCGCGACGGCAAAACTTTTGGCCCAGCATGGCCACGCCGTCTGCGTCAATTACGCCAACAACGCCGCCGCCGCCGACGCCGTGGTTGCCGGCATCAAGGGCCAAGGCGGCCGGGCCATCGCCGTTCAGGCCGATATGGCGAACGAGGCCGAAATCGTCGCCATGTTCGAGCGTGTCGACAAGGAACTCGGCACGCTGACCGGTCTGGTCAACAACGCCGGCATCAACGGCCACCGCGCCCGCGTCGACGAGCTGACCACCGACGACATCCGCC
>JAQBZY010000083.1 GCA_027620395.1 Pseudomonadota bacterium | reverse complement strand
CTCGCCCCCGACGCCCAGATCGAGACCGAGGACGAACTCGACGACCGAGTCTTTTGCGCCGCCTGCGGCCATGCCGTGACGCGGACCCGCTGGGCCTTCGATTTCGGTGGCTTTGAGCGGGTCTTCATCAATCCGGCCGGGCGATTGTTCAGAATCCGTCTATTCCGGGAGGCGCCGGGCGCCGCCGAGACCGGCCAACCGACCGCCGAGCATACCTGGTTTCCAGGCTTCTCCTGGAATTTCGCGCTCTGCCGGGGCTGCGGCGGGCACCTCGGCTGGCGTTTCGAGGGCGACGCGGCCCCGCGAGTCTTTTTCGGGCTGATCAAGGCCGCACTGACCGAAACGCCGCCGCGCATCTGAGACACTTTGCCTTGACGACAATTCTTTTCCCTAGACCCAACGGACGATAGCATTTCATCGAGACACCCCGAAGGAGGCCACACATGCCCAAGCCGATCGTTGAGATCCACTACTGCCGAACCTGCCGATTCATTTTGAGAGCCATGTGGATGGCGGAAGAATTGTTGTTCACCTTCGCCGACGAACTCGGCGGCCTGACATTGGTGCCGGGCGACGGCGGCGTCTTTCGGGTCCAGATTACGACGGGCGAGGTGATCTTCGACCGCCTGGCGGCGGGCCGATTCCCGGAATCGAAGGAACTGAAGCAGTCTCTACGTGACCACATCGCACCCGGGAAAGACCTCGGCCACTCTGACGCGAACTGACCGGAACCGGAACATGCAATACGCTTTGCCCCCCGGCGGGATTGGCACGCCGAACCGGCCGCGACGGTGGCGGCGGCGTTCGCTGTCGATCCCAAGGTCGGCCTCGATGCCATGGAAGCGGCACGGCGGCGGCACGCGGTCGGCGCCAACCGGCTTAGGGAACCAGATCCGATCCCGCTCTGGTCCATTTTTCTCCGCCAGTTTGCCGGCGCATTGCCGGCCATTCTCGGTATCGCCGCCATCATTGCCTACGCCGTTGGCGACACAACCGACGCCGTCGCCATATTGTTCGTCCTTGCTCTAAATGGCGTACTCGGCTTCGTGCAGGAACGGCGGGCCGAGAAGTCGCTTGCCGCACTCCGTTCCATGCTCGCCGAACATTGCCGCGTGCGCCGGCCTTCCGGCGTCGCCGACACCGAGAGTGTCGATTTGGTGCCGGGCGACATCGTGATCGTCGAATCCGGTGACCGGATTCCGGCCGACGGACGGCTGGTCGAAAGTCATCTGCTCAGCGCCGACGAGTCGGTGCTGACTGGCGAATCCGTCCCTGCCGACAAACACGCCGACGGACAAATTCACTCTGACGCCCCAATCGGCGACCGCCGATCAATGCTTTATATGAACACCGTCGTCACGCGCGGACGCGGCATGCTTTTGGTGACGGAAACCGGCGGCCGGACGGAAGTCGGCCGGATCGCGGAAATGCTGGGCATCACCGAAGAGACGGCAACGCCGCTGCAACGTCAACTCGACCGCCTTGGTAAGCGGCTCGCGATTGTCGCGCTTGGCGCCACCGCCGTCATTCTCGCAGTCTCCCTGGCGCGCGGCACGCCGCCATTCGAAGCCCTGCTCCTTGCCATCACACTCGCAGTCGCCGCGGTGCCCGAGGGCCTGCCCGCCGTGGTCACCGTCACGCTGGCCATCGGCATGAACCGGCTGGCTGGTCGCGGCGCCATCGTCAAGCGCCTCTCCGCCGTCGAGACCCTCGGTTGCGCCACCGTCATCTGTTCCGATAAGACCGGTACGTTGACCATGAACGAGATGACGGCGTGCGCCTTGGTACTCGGTGGCGAACGGATCGGCGTCAGCGGCAGCGGCTATGGCAGTGATGGCATTATCGCCGCCCGCGCCGACGATCCGGTTCTAGCGCGCACCCTGCTTGCGATCCGACTCTGCAACGACGCCCGCCTAAATGCCGGCAAGGTCATCGGCGACCCGACCGAGGGCGCGTTGATCGCACTTGCCGCCAAGGGCGGCATCAACGACATGCACGTCGAAACGCTGCCGCGTGTCGCCGAAATACCGTTCGACGCTGGGCACCGCTTCATGGCGACGGTGCACCGGGACGAGGACGGCATTCTGATTGCCGTCAAGGGCGCGCCCGACATCGTCGCCGAGCGTGCCAAGCGGATCGCCGGCCTTGATGGCGATCGGCCGATGACGGCGGCGCTTCGGGCCAGCATCGACGCCGACGCCGATGCCCTCGCCAACGACGCATTGCGCGTTATTGGCGTCGCTGAGAGACGGGTTTCCGAGGCCGACTTCGCCGCCACCGAAGACGTGTCGGCGCTGGTGTCCGAGCTTACCTTCCTCGGCCTCGTCGGCATGGAGGATCCGGTCCGCCCGGAAGCCATTGGCGCCGTCGAAGCCTGTCGGCGGGCCGGCATCGCCGTCAAGATGATCACCGGCGATCATTTGGCGACGGCGAAATCCGTCGGCCGCCAATTGAGCCTCGAGGGAGAGGCGGTGCTAGGCGCCGAAATCGACGGCATGACCGACGAAACCCTCGCCGTCCGCATCGACGGCATCGCCGTGTTCGCTCGGGTCAGGCCGGAAACGAAACTGAAGATCGTCGACGCGCTACGCCGTGGCGGGCACGTCGTCGCCATGACCGGCGACGGTGTCAACGACGCACCGGCGTTGAAATCGGCGGACATCGGTACTGCCATGGGGATCGCCGGCACCGAGGTCAGCAAGGAGGCAGCGACCATGGTGCTGACCGACGACAACTTCGCAACCATTGTCGCTGCCGTCGAGGAAGGGCGTACCATCTACGCCAACATCGTCAAGTTCGTCCGTTATCAACTGTCGACAAACTTCGGCGCCTTACTGACGGTGTTTGCGGCGACCGTGATCGGCCTCGCGCCGCCGTTCACCCCGTTGCAGCTATTGTGGGTCAACGTCATCATGGACGGTCCGCCGGCGATGGCGCTCGGTCTCGATCCGGCGACGCGGGGGCGGATGCACGAACGGCCGCGGCCCGCCGACACGGCCATCCTATCGATGCGACGGTTGGCGATTTTATTCTATCTCGGCACCCTAATGACGGTGGGAACCCTCGGCGTCTTCATATGGGCCGGTGCGAGCGGCCCCCCCGAACGGGCGGCGACGATGGCGTTCACGACCTTCGTCCTATTCCAGGTCTGCAATGCTTTGAACGCGCGGAGCGAACGGCGCAGCATCTTTGCCAAGGACACCGTCGCCAATCCCATGCTTTTGCTGTCGTTCACCGTCGTCGTCGCACTGCAGGCCATCGCCGTCCACTGGCCGCCGGCGCAGCCCGTCATGCGGACCGTTGCCCTCGCCCCCGCCGACTGGATGGTCTGCGGCACCGTCGCCACCGGCATTGTCGTCTTCGAGGAAGCGCGGAAATTCATCCAGCGCGCACTTTCCCATTGAGCGTGCGTGACCAACAGGCGACCGCTTGTTAACGTCCGACGGATATTGCACGTGAGGACCGGAATGGATCTGTTGATCAGGGGCTCTGAGCTTTTCGACGGCACCGGCGCGCCGCCCAAGCCCGGCATGGATGTCGCGGTCAAGGACGGACGGATCGCCGCCGTCGACCAAAACTTAGCCGTCACCGCCGCCCGGAGCATCGACGCCAGCGGTCTCGCGCTGATGCCCGGCATTATCGATAGCCATACCCATTTCGATGCCCAAATCACCTGGGATCCGAGCGTCCGGCCGTCGCCGGCCTTGGGCGTCAGCACCGTCGTCATCGGTAATTGCGGCTTCACCATCGCCCCCTGCCGGGCCAAGGACCGCGATCTGGTGATGAGAAATTTGACCCAAGTCGAGGGCATGTCCATGGATGCCATGAAAGCAGGCATCGATTGGAGCTTCGAAAGTTTTCCACAATACCTAGGCATGTTGCAAAAACGCGGGGTAGTTCCGAACGTCGCCTGTTTCCTTGGCCACAGTTCGATCCGCACCTTCGCCATGGGCGCCGATGCGACGACGCGCGCCGCCAACTCGGGCGAAATCGCAGCCATGGCGAAGATCGTCAAGGACGGCATGACCGCCGGCGCAGTCGGCTTCGCCACCTCGACGGCGCCGCAGCACAACGGCTGGGGCGGTCAACCGATGCCGTCCCGGCTCGCCGACGACACTGAACTTCGGGCCCTGGTCAAGGCGATGGCGTCCTCGGGGCGCGGCATTTTCATGCTGACCAAGGGCAATGTCACCGACGTCCCGTATCTGGAAAGCATCGCCGCCGAAACCGGCCGACCGATCATGATCGCGGCGCTCCTGCATAATCCGACCAACCCCGATGGCACCTTCAAGGACCTGCGCCAGATCGCCGCCGCAAGAACCCGAGGCCGGGAGCTTTGGGGACAGGTGTCGTGCTGCCCACTGACCATGGACTTCACCTTACAATCGCCGTACCCGGTCGAAGGCTTCGACGCCTGGCAACCATTGATGAAGCTTGGACCTGACGATTTGCGCCGCCGCCTCGCCGACCGGAATTTCCGTCAGGCTGTCCGGGACGAGCTGGCGCGCCCGGCCGGTGTCAGGCTGTTCAATGGTGAGTGGGACAAAATCGAAGTAACCTAGACCGCCGATCCAAAGAACCGGCACTTTGAGCATCGAACATTGGCCGAGCTTTCCGCCGAAGCCGGGACCGATCCGCTCGATTTCATGATCGATCTAGCGCTGACGGAAGACCTGGCGACCATCTTCACCGCCGTCCTGTTGAATTCCGACGAGGATGCGGTCGGCCGAATGCTGACCAACCCGGCCGCATCGGTCGCACTTTCCGATGCCGGCGCGCACCTGACATTCTTTTGCGATGCCGGCTTCGGCTTGCACCTTCTTGGGCACTGGTCGCGCGAACTTGGTAAAATGCCCATGGCCGCCGCCGTGCACGAGTTGACCGGCAAGCCGGCGGCAATCTTCGGCCTCAAGGGCCGCGGCATCATCAAACAAGGCAACGCCGCCGATCTGCTGCTGTTCGATCCAAAGACCGTCGGCCGAGGCGTGAAGCGCCGCGTGTTCGATTTGCCAGCCGGCGCGCACCGGCTGACCACCGATGCCGTCGGCGTCGAAGGTGTATGGATCAACGGCCAGCGGGTCGCCGATGCCACCGGCATGATCGATCAAGATATCCGTCCCGGACGCGTATTAAACGACTTCGCCGCCTGAGCTGCCTATCACCAGGAGTGCCGCCGATGCCGCTTCCGACCATTGCCATCCTGATGCCGGGCGACATGGGCCACTCCGTTGGCCGGGCGCTCAAATCGCACGGGCATGACGTTATCACGTGTCTCAACGGCCGCTCCGAGCGTTCCAGGAAGCTCGCCCAGGCCGGCGGCATCCACGATGTGCCTGATCTCGAAACATTGGTCGGCGAGGCGGACATGGTGCTCTCCATCCTGCCGCCGGCTTCTGCGGTGTCGTTAGCCACCGACGTCGCCAGCGCAATCGGGCGGACCGGCAAAAAACCGATCTATGTCGATTGCAATGCGGTATCGCCAGGCACGGTGAAGAATGTCGCCGAGATCATTACCTCGGTCGGTGCACCGATGATCGATACCGGCATCATCGGCTTGGCGCCGGGCAAGGGGAAGAGTACGCGGTTCTATGTCTCGGGGCCGGACACGGCGCCAATGCGGGCCCTCGACGGCAAGGGATTCGAGGTCATCGAACTGGGCACCGAGATCGGCCGCGCGTCGGCCATGAAAATGACCTTTGCCGCCGTCACCAAGGGCAGTTGGACGCTGTGGACGGCAATTTTATTGAGTGCCCATCGGCTCGGCCTCTATGACGCGCTGATCGCCGAGTTCGCCCATTCCCAGGAAACGACCCTGGCCAACATGAAAGACCGAGTACCGTTCCTGCCAGCCGATGCCGGACGTTGGGTCGGCGAGATGCAGGAAATTGCCAAGACATTCCGGGAAGCCGGCGTCAGCGGCGATTTTCTGGATGGCGCGGCGTGGGTCTTTGAACTCCTCGACCAGACACCGTTCGCCTCCGAAACCCGCGAGACCATGGATCGGAGCCGGACCTTGGAAGATAGCATCCGGGTCTACGCCGCGACTCTTTCCCAGAGAGCGAAAGGCTGAGCGCATCGAGCGCGACGAAACATGGGACTTCTGGAAACACTCATCCTCGCCGGCGCCTTTTGCGGCGGATTTGTCAGCGGGCTTACCGGCTTCGGCACTGGCCTGACGGCGCTGTCGTTCTGGCTGTACGTGGTGCCGCCGGTGGTCGCGGCGCCTCTGGTCGTCACATGCTCGATCATCGCGCAAGTGCAAACCTTGCCCAGCATTTGGCACGCAATTTCCTGGCGGCGCGTCATGCCGTTCATTATCGGCGGCCTAGCCGGTGTACCGATCGGCACGCTGGTCCTACCGATGATCCCGGTCGTCACCTTCAAGACCATGATCGGCGTTTTCTTGGTGTTTTACTGCAGTTACATGTTGCTGAGCCGCAAGACCTTC